>JALZDD010000946.1 GCA_030862715.1 Actinomycetota bacterium
CGAGCAGCTCCCCCACGCGACCGTCAAGGTCTGGCCGAAGACCACCCACTCCCTGCCCATGCAGGTCGCGGACGAGCTCGACGCCGAGCTCGAGAGGTTCTGGGCGGACGTACGTTGACAGCGAACGCCGTCAGTGCGAGTCGGTCGCAGCATTCTCGTGCGGCGACGGCAACTTCGATGATCGGAGAGCCGACCGCGTACAGCAGCGCCAGCACCGACCCGATCACCGAGTCGGCGGCCGCGACGGGGCGCCCCGAGACGCACTCGCAATCTCGCTACGCCCAGAGCGCCAGGTGCTCGATGAATATCCTCACTCCGCCGTTGAATTGTGCAGAGTTCGTGATCGCGTTGATGAGGCGTACGCCCCAGAAGACCACCAATGTGTAACCGATCCCGAGCGCAATACCAGCGGTCGCCGCGCTCGTTCCGGCCGCCTTCGCCCGATTGAGACCGACGTGTCCGAGCACCACCGCCGCACCGATCGGAACGATCGAGACTAGCAGCAAGAGCCCGAGGACGAGCCAGATGACCGGGCCGCTGTCCAGCGCACGGTAGACCGAGTTGTAGTAGCTCTGGCTGACCTTCGGAATGCCGACGATCACCCGCACCAGGGCGACGATCACCAGCATCGCCGCCGCGAGCACCAGCGCAGTCGGACCGAACCATCCGCCGCTGCGCGGACCGCCAGTAGGTGCCGGCAGACTCGGCGTGGACCAAGCCGGTCCCGACCCTGCCGCCTCATTCGGTTGTGACATCACGCCCTCTATCCCAGCCTGCTCGCGAGCCAGCCGGTCGCGTCACCGGGAGCTGCTGTCGGGGCGTTTTCGGTGCCCCCCGCCAGGGCAGCGCTGCTGGACGCCGACTGATCATCTCCCGCGATCATGTCTCCCAGATTCATGTCAGCGTCTTTGATGAGAGCAGCGATAGCCTTGGCGTCGTCACCTGTACCTGAATTTCCAGGGGTGTAGATGAGGTGTATTAGGTAGTTACTAGTCGCAACACCGACATAATACTTCTCCCTCACACCGCTGTCGTCCTTACTGACGCGAGCAGCATCAAACCCGTTCAGACCAGGAACGTCAACCTCAGTTCCCGACTTTGTGAGGTCGGCCACCCGTTCCGCCATCTTCGCGTCATCGCCGTCGGACCGGACGCCTGCATTAACCGTCACCACCGAGTGGCCCAGGGTGTTGTCGTAGATGACACATGACGCACTATTCGCGGATGAGTCACAATTCTCGACACTCAACTCATCGTCACCAAAAACGCTCTGGATGGCGTCTTTGCTGAACATCCCGTACATCGAATCCCCTTCTTTCGGTTCGGACTCTTGGCCACATGCAGCGGCAGCGAAAATAAGCAACAAAAACACAGCAAGGCGCCATGTCCGGATCACTTCTCACCTCTCTTCCACTTCTGCTGGTCTTCGTAGTCCATCCCAGCTACTTCTTGCGCTTCAGCGACAGCTTCGGCGTAGTAGTGCTTAAATTCCTGACGCCCATCCGTCGCCGATTCCTCTGCCGCAGCCATGTCCGAACTGTACGAATCGGTCGTTGGGTCCTTGAGGTCCTGCCACAGAGTTTCGAGACGCTCACGCTGCCCAGCGAGCTCAGGTACATCCTTGATGTCGTCAGAACTGAAGATGTCGGGATGAAAGGACGGACCATCGGGGCCCTGCACGATGAACTCCTTAGGAACGTCATCGATCATTCCTGATCGGAGATAACTGTTCATCAGATTGCGCTCGATGAGTGCATCCTGCGTGCGTACAGTACTGGGGTCGTGATATTCGACTTCACCAGAAGCTCCGATCGTTCCCTTCAGCGCATCCAGACCACCGGCCGTAGCCGTGTCGATGCCCGTTGTGATCAAGTGAGTCCCCGCCGTGCCGACCGACTGCTTGAGTACATCACCGACAACGTCACCAGCGCCGGGCACAAACCCAGCCGCCACATCGAAGGCCTTCTGCATGTACGCAGCGTTTGCCGCCTCTCGCATGTCGTCCTCGACGTTGACCAGGACGGAATAGCCGATCGAATTTCCCAGGACAGCCCCGGTGTCGCTGGTCTGTTTCGAGATCAGTGCACGCAACTTGTCATCCGACATCTCACCCTTGTTGTCAGCAATGATGGCGTCGACCCGCTCGTTACCTTCATGAGCAAGCGCGGCATTTAGGATTTGCGCACCTGTGTCGTCCCCTCGACCCATCTCGCCGAGAACTATCTTCATTTCGTTTGGCGATACAGAGAGGGGGCCGCCCTCGCCGCCGCCATCCGGAAGAAGAGTGTTGTACACGTCGTCGGAGTATCCCGCAGCAATCGTCCCAAGGCTGTCGTTGAACTCCGGCCAGGTGTGCCAGGTCTTGTTTCCGTCAATCAACCATCCCTCGGCGCCGCTGTTGCTGTGTTCAGCGATGGTCTTGAAGAGACGGTCGGTCAAGTGATTGCTGAACTCCGCATCGCCAGACTCCCGCGCACCGACGGTGGCAGCCTCAAGGGCGAGACCGAAACCGTCACCTTCGTCGCTGCCTTTGTCACCCGAGAAGGTACGCTCGCGAATGAAGTAATCGAAGCGATCGTCCTTGTCGCCGTTGTCCAGGTCACCATCCTTGAAGAACTGCTGAGCAGCTTCCGGGGAGTTTGCCATCCCACCGAGGAGGTTAGCCATCCCGTCATCGGCCCTGCCCGTCCACGACCAACCTCCTCGCCCTTGATTGGTGGCTGTGACATCTGCATCTGGATCCTTCAGTCCGACGCCCTTCGGCCCCCACACAGGGTCGCCGTCGTGGCTCTTTTCCCAGTTATAGACGTCATCGGCAAGGTTGTACATGAAGTCCGTCTGGAATTCTGAACCATCCTCGCCACCCTTTTTGATCATCAGAGTCAACGCAGAGGCGTTCTCCTTGTCACCTTCTGTGATCGCCTTGAACCACTCACCGGACAAGCCCTTCGGGTCCGGGTGGCCCTGGGTGTAAGTCGCGAGCGCGGAACCGCCGGCGCGGAGGAACTCCGAGTAGACCTTACGGTCCGCTTCGTCGATCTTGCCGTTGCTGAACGCCTCGTCGTTCTCGTGCTTGATTGCGTCGGCCCACTCGTCGGGCGAGACGTTGGTGAAGAGCTCCTTGGTGAACTCAGCGTCCTTCTTGTACGCGCCGAGAAGGGTCGCCGTGTCTCCGCTGACGCCCTTGTTCTTGACGTCGTGCTCGACCCAGTCCTCGATCACGCCGCGGCCTGTCGCACCCATCGCGGCGTGCAGGTCGACCCCTGTGGCCTCGGCATTCTTGAAGGCGTTGGCGATGCCTTCTCGACCCATCTGGCTCATGATCTCGCGCTTGAGCTCGGGCTCGTCCTCAAGCTCATCCATGTACGCGGCGTATCGCTGCATCGCAGCCTTGTCAGGCTTGTCGCCGTCTTCTTGGCCAGCAGCGAGGATCTTGCCGATCTCGGGCGGTATGGCGTCGGCGATCTCGCCGTCGCCGCCGTCATAGCCACCGCTCGTCGCGGTGTTGAGAACCGCCTCCAGCTCGCTCTCGGCCTCCGTGGCATCGGACAGCGCCTTGGAGATCGTCTGAGCGTAGGAATCCATCGTGTCCTGGTCAGGGTGACCGACAGGCGTCCCTCGACGGTTCCCGGGAGCCTTCGACTCAGGCGGGGTCGGATCCTCGATCTCGACCTGCGTTCCGCCCGGGAACTTCACGGTCCAGCCCTTGGCGATCGCGCCGTCGTAGGCCGTTTTCGCGGACTCCTTCGCGCTGCGGAGCGATGACGCCGCGCTGTCGAGGCCTGCGACGACTGCGGACAGGGGGGCCGCAATGTCATTGAGGTCCTCGACCAGACGCTTGTGCCGACTGCGCGCGGCTTCCGAACTGTTCGGGGTCTGCCAGGAGGCCGGAGGCTTGCCGGCGTCCATCTCGTCCTGCTGGTCGATGAGCTTCTTGCGCAGGTTGTTGAGCTTGTCGGCAGCGCCGCTGAGGCCGTCGGGCTTCCAGCTCTGCAGCTTCTCGTAGGTGACAGTCATCGCGGGCCCACCTGCTGGTTGATCTTGTTCCCAGTCCGCTGGCTCGTCTCGTCGGAGGCGACGATGTGGTCGGCCGCGTTGTTCGTGAGCTCGTGGTGGCTGTTGGCCGACTTGACCCACGCGTCGAGGTTGGTCTTCAGCTCTGTCTTGAGCTTGTTCGCCGCACCCACACACGTGCTGTCCGGGAGTGCGGAGGTGATCGCACTGATCGAGTCAGAGAAGTCGATCCCTTTGACATTGTTCGCTGCGGCTTGGATCTTCTGCGCAGACTTCCTGACGTCTGCCTCGATCATCTGCACACTCATGCGCGGCCCCCAAGACTCTTGGCGATGGTTTCAACCACCTCATACCCCGTTGCAGGGTTTCTAAACATAAAAGTTTCAGGCGCTTCGACGGCGGTCAACGACCATCACCACGTGGCGCACCACGGCTTCACAGCCTTCCGAGCAGCATCGTAGCCGCCCAACTTGGACATCAGCTGACCAAAGGACTTGCATTTCAGTCACTACTCAGCGCTACTATGTACCAGTAGTCAGCAACACTGAGTAGTGGAAGGAGGTGCCCGATGGGCAAGCAGATGACCGAGATGCTCAAGGGGACGCTGGAGGGGATCGTGTTGGCGTTCCTGACCGGCAACCCGGCGTACGGATATGAGATCACGACCTGGCTGCGGAGCCAGGGGTTCACCGAGATCGCCGAGGGCACGGTCTACGCGCTGCTGGTCCGGATCGAGAAGAACGGGCTGGTGGACGTCGAGAAGCGGCCGTCCGAGAAGGGGCCGCCACGGAAGGTCTACTCGCTCAACGCAGACGGCGAGAAGTACCTCGAAGAGTTCTGGACCACCTGGGGGTTCCTGGCCGAACGGCTGGAGAACCTCCGTACGGAAGGGAAGTAAGGCATGTCTATCCGATCAATGTTCGAGGCCGTCGTCGGCGAGCTCGAGCTGAAGAAGCGCTGGCGGCAGCTCAAGGCCCGCAAGCAGCAGCTCCCCGAGAACCACCGCAAGGCGCACGACGCGGTCGAGCGCTACCTGATGTACTCCGCCGGCATCGCCGACGGCGCGATCATGACGGCGATGGCCGAGGACCTCCTCGAGCTCTTCGAGCAGGCCGCCGCCGACGGCACCCCGGTCAGCGCGATCGTCGGCGACAACCCGGTCGAGTTCGCCGAGGAGTTCGCCAGGAACTACTCCGAGGGCGCCTGGATCAAGAAGGAGCGCGCCCGGCTCAACGAGGCCATCGACAACATCAACGAGGGGGACGAGTCATGAGCACGACAGCTGCCATCTCCGTACGGGGATTGGAGAAGTCCTACAAGGACAACCAGGTCCTGCGGGGCGTCGACTTCGAGGTTGCGCGGGGCACGATCTTCGCGCTGCTCGGTTCCAACGGGGCCGGAAAGACCACGGCCGTACGCATCCTCTCGACGCTCCTGAAACCTGATGCCGGCGCGGCGCTGGTCGAGGGCGCATCAGTCGTCGACGAGGCGCAGCGGGTGCGGGAGGCGATCTCGCTGACCGGCCAGTTCGCGGCGGTCGACGAGATCCTGACCGGGCGGGAGAACCTGATCCTGGTCGCGAAGCTGAGGCATCTCCCCTCCCCCGGCGACGTCGCCGACGGGCTGCTGAAGCGCTTCGACCTGGTCGAGGCGGGCGCCCGGAAGGTAGCGACGTACTCCGGTGGCATGCGGCGGCGGCTGGACATCGCCATGTCGCTGATCGGCTCGCCGTCGGTGATCTTCCTCGACGAGCCGACCACCGGGCTGGATCCGGAGGCGCGCCTGGAGGTGTGGCGGGTCGTTCGCGAGCTGACCGCGCAGGGCACCACCGTCCTGCTCACCACGCAGTACCTGGAGGAGGCCGAGCAGCTCGCCGACCGGATCGCGATCCTGCACGGCGGGACGATCATCGCCAACGGCACGCTCGCCGAGCTCAAGGCGATGCTGCCGCCGGCGAAGGTCGAGTACGTCGAGAAGCAGCCGTCGCTCGAGGAGATCTTCCTTTCACTCACCGGCTCTACCAACCGAGGAGCACAGTCATGACCAAGCACGCTTTCGCCGATGCCGGCACCCTGTTGGGCCGCTCGCTGCGGCACATCACCCGCAGCCCGGACACGATCATCACCACCGCGCTCACGCCGATCGCGATGATGCTGCTCTTCGTCTACGTGCTGGGCGGCGCGATCCG
>JALZDD010000951.1 GCA_030862715.1 Actinomycetota bacterium
GAGACTCTGAACCGAGCTGAAGCTCGAGAATGTTGGCGGCCGACTCAGGGGCCGGAAACCCGCTCGAAGACTCGAACTTGCTTCCCGCCGCACCCCGGCGACCAGATGAACATTACGCCTCAGTGACGCGCTTGCCAAATCGAGGAACGCCCCAGGGAAGGCGGTCACCTTCTCCGGGGCGTTCTCGCAGGTCAGAGGCTACTTGAAGCGCACGCCGGCGAACTTCTTCTTGCCCCTGCGCAGGACGACCCAGCCGTCACCGAGCAACTCTTTTTCCCCGAGCGCCCCCTCAGCGTCCTCGACACGGACGTTGTTGACGTACGCCCCGCCCTCGGAGATCGTCCGGCGGGCCTCCCCCTTGGAAGAGACGAGGCCAGCGGCGATGAAGAGGTCGACGTAGGTCGGCAGCTCCTCACCACGCTCCAGCTCGACGGCACCGGCCTCCGTGATCGCGGCGGCCAGCGTCGTACTGCTCAGGGTGGCCAGGTCGCCGCCGCCGAAGAGCGCGGCCGCGGCCTGCTTGGCCTGCTCGGTCTCCCCTGCGCCGTGGACGAGGGTCGTCATGTGATCGGCGAGCGCCTTCTGGGCCACCCGTAGGAACGGCTTCTCCGCGTGCTGCGCCTCCAGCGTCTCGATCTCCTCGTGGGACAGGGAGGTGAAGACACGGAGCATCTCCCCCACCTTGGCGTCCTCGACGTTGAGCCAGAACTGATGGAAGGCGTAGGGCGACATCATCGTCGGGTCGAGCCAGAGGGCGCCGCCCTCGGTCTTGCCGTACTTGGTGCCGTCGGCCTTCGTGATCAGCGGCGTGGTGAAGGCGTGGACGGTCTCACCGGTGACCCGGCGGACCAGCTCGACACCGCCGGTGATGTTCCCCCACTGGTCCGAGCCGCCGAACTGCAGGCTGACCCCGTGCGTACGGAAGAGGTTCAGGTAGTCCATGGACTGCAGCAGGATGTAGGAGAACTCGGTGTAGGAGATGCCGTCCTCGAGGCGCTTCTTCACCGTGTCACGGGCGAGCATCCGATTGACCGGGAAGTGCTTGCCGATGTCACGGAGGAAGTCGATCACCGACAGCGAGGCCGTCCAGTCGGCGTTGTTGACCATCGTCGCGGCGGTCTCGCCCTCGAAGGAGACGAACCGCTCGATCTGGCTGCGTACCCTCCCCACCCATTCCTTGACGGTCTCGGGTGAGTTGAGCGTGCGCTCGCCCGAGTCGCGCGGGTCACCGATCATGCCGGTGGCGCCGCCGACCAGTACGTAGGGAGTGTGGCCGGCCCGCTGCAGGCGCATCGCCATGGTGATCTGGAGAAGGTTGCCCATGTGCAGGCTCGGCGCGGTGGGGTCGAACCCGATATAGAACTTCACACTCCCGCCGGCGAGCGCTTCTCGGAGCGCGTCGCGGTCCGTCGAGTCGGCGATGAGGCCTCGCCACTCGAGGTCGTCGAGGAGTGTGGGATCGATGGACACGTGGTGCCTTTCTCAGGTCGTTCTCAGATGGTGTTTCCGGGGCCCGGAACGGGCTGTCCCGGAAGCAAGGGTAGTAGGCGATACCCCCTAGAGTTGACCACTGGCGAACGTTCGAGATTTTGAGGGGAACTGGGTGATCGCAGGGAGGTACCGGCTCGAGAGGGAGCTCGGCCGGGGGGCGATGGGGGCCGTCTGGCTCGCCACCGACGAAGTTCTTGGGCGTTCGGTCGCGCTCAAACAACTGATCGCACTCGACGGTGTCTCGGATGCCGCCGTCGAACGCGAGGCACAGCTCGCCGCCCGGCTGGTCCACCCGAACGTCGTCGCCGTCTTCGACTTGGTGCGCGACGACGACAAGCCGTGGCTGGTGATGGAGTACGTCGAGGGGAAGACCCTCGCTCACATGGTCCGCGACGACGGTCCCCTGCCCATCGAGGACGCCGCGAGGCTGATCGGGCAGATCGCCTCCGCCCTACGCTCCGCCCATGCCGCCGGCATCGTCCACCGTGACGTCAAGCCCGCCAACATTGTGGTCGGCCGTGCCGACCGCGCCAAGCTGACCGACTTCGGGATCGCGCGCGGCGTCGACTCCCAGACCACACAGACCGGCCAGGTCACCGGCTCGCCGGCGTACCTGGCTCCGGAGATCGCCACCGGCGGACGGGCCACCCCGGCCAGCGACATGTGGTCGCTGGGGGCCACTCTCTTCCAGGCGCTGACCGGCGAGCCTCCCTATGGGATCGGCGACAACGCGCTGGCGACGCTGTATCGGGTGGTGCACGAGGACCCGCCGCGTACGCCGCTGGCCGGTCGGCTCGCTCCGCTGCTCGAGCACACGATGGCCTACGACCCCGCCGAGCGGTGGTCGGCCGCGGACGTCGTCGACTTCCTGGC
>JALZDD010000969.1 GCA_030862715.1 Actinomycetota bacterium
GCCCCTGACCCGCTGGCTCACCGAGCGGGGAGAGGCGTTCAGCGGCCCGGAGTTCGGGCTGGCGATCGCCGAGCTGCGCCGGTACGCCGCCATGGCCCTGGAGGCGCTGGCCCCCTACGACGCCGTCCTCACCCCGACCCTGGCCACCCCGCCGCCCCTGGTCGGCGCGATCCGTGACGACGCCGACCCCGCCGCCGACTTCCAGGCGCAGAAGGAGTTCACCCCGTGGACCTCCGCCTGGAACGTCACCGGCATGCCCGCCATCTCGCTGCCCCTCCACTGGACCCCGTCCGGTCTCCCGGTAGGCGTCATGCTCGCCGCCCGCCCCGCCGAGGAGCCCCTTCTGCTCTCCCTCGCGGCCCAGATCGAATACGCCGCTCTCTGGGACCACCGCCTCCCTCCCGGCTGGTAATCGCCGAGGCGTCGCTTACGTCGGCCGAGATGGCACTCGCATGCCAGCTCGGCCGACGGCAGTGACTTCTCGGTCGACCGGGGTGACGCCTCGGCTGGGGTCAGTCGCCGAGGCCGCGGGCCTTGAGGGCGTCGCCGGTCTCGTGGGCGCGGGCGACGACGCGGATGACGAAGGGGGAGAGGTACGCCCTCGGGTGCCGGATCCCGCGAGCGCGAGCCGCGTCGCGGGTCTCGAGGAGCAGGGCGATGCTCGCCGGGATGCTGGTGATGGCCAGGCCGATCACGAGCGCGACCCCGTCCGGGTTTACCCCGATCGGCTTCAGCGGGGTGATGAGGCGGGTGAACAGGTCGAGCATCGCGTTGACCTCGGTGGTGGCGGTGAGGATGAGGCCGCCCAGCGCGAGGGAGAGCAGGTCGACGCCGGCCTCGACAGCCCGCGGCCATCCGTGGGCGTAGCCCTGGAGCGCGGAGAGGACGAGGGCGATGAGGAGTACGCCGCGGGCCGCCCGCCCCACCTGCCGCATCGGCAGCCGAGCGACGAGCGTGACCACCACCGCGACGCCGAAGAGCACACCCGTGGCGACGAGACCGTGGAGCACCACGAGCAGGGTGCTGAACACCAGCAGCCCGAGCAGCTTCGCGTCAGCGGGAGCGCGATGCAGGAGGCTGTTGCCGGGCAGGTAGGCGCCGAGGAGGTAGCTCACACGCCCACCGACTGCGTGTAGTGCGCGACGGCCCCGGGGGCCGGTCCATCGAAGGTCACCGCCCCGTCGGCAACGCCCAGCGCGCGGTCGCACCGCGCGGCGAGGTCGAGGTCGTGGGTGACCAGGACGAGCTGCTGGGAGAGCCCGAAGAGCGCCTCGGCGACGAGCCGGGTGTTGGCGAGGTCGAGGAGGGTGGTGGGCTCGTCGGCGACGACGATCGACGGCTCAGCGGCCAGCACCCCGGCCAGGGCGAGCAGCTGCCGCTGCCCGCCTGACAGCGTGTGGACCGACTGCGTGGCCAGCCCCTCCAGCCCGAACCGCGCCAGAACCTCCAGAGCCCGAGTGCGCCGCGACGACGGAGAGCGCACCAGTCGCCGCAGCGACAGCTCGACGTCCTCGACGCAGGTCGGCATGACCAGCTGCGAGGCCGGGTCGGTGAAGCAGAAGCCGACGCGGCGGCGTACTTCCTTGCCCTTGCGGGCGACGTCGAGGCGGTCGACCAGGACGCGGCCGGAGGTCGGGGACACCAGGCCGTTCAGCAGCCGGGCGAGCGTCGACTTACCGGAGCCGTTGCCGCCGATGATCGCGATCCGGCGCTCGGTGAGCGTCAGCGAGGTGGGGGAGAGCAGCACCCGGCCGCCCTCGTCCTCGGGGAGAGCGACCGTGGCGGCATCGAGCTCGATCATCGGCGCAGCAGGTTCGGGAAGGCTCGGTGCACCTCGGCCGCGACGATCGCCACGAGCCCGGTCTTGACCAGGTCGCCGAACCAGAACGGCAGGTCCCACTTCCACACGGTGCTCAGCGGCTCGCCGGAGTAGATCATCATCCCCGCGATGCCGAGGGGGTGGACGATCAGGATCGAGCCGGCGATCGAGCACAGGAACACCACGACGGCGCGGGTGCGGGCGGGCCCGGCGA
>JALZDD010000972.1 GCA_030862715.1 Actinomycetota bacterium
CTCCGGCCACCGGCACGACGGTCATCGATGCCTCGGGCAAGAAGTACAAGAGCCAGCCCAGCACGGTGACGGTCGACGGCGGCGAGGTGTTCCCGAACCCGTTCGGGCTGCAGCCGCGGGACCAGCGGACGGCCCTGGTGCCGTTCGTCGTCCCGGTCGGGGTGAACATCAAGCAGGTCGGGTTCCAGATCGACAAGGGCGGCGAGAGCGGCCTCTGGCGGGTTCCGTGAGCCAGAACCTTTAAATCTGGATTCAGCACCAGCCTCCAGGCAACCTTCTGGCGGCATTACGCGTCACCATCTCTGTGGTGATGAGACGATGAGTCGGTCTCGGACGTAATGCTGCGTGTTCAACAGGAGGTGTGGTGCGGGTCCGGGTCCTAGGCGCCGTCGAGCTGGTCTGTGACGACGGCACGGTGCAGAGACTGTCGCGTACGCGGCGGACTCTGCTCGCCCTGTTGGCGTCCGCGCGTGGAGCGCCGGTCTCCTCCGACCTCCTGGTCGATGAGCTGTGGAGAGGTTCACCCCCGGCGACGGGGGTGAACCTTCTTCACCAGCGCGTCCGTGACCTGCGCCGGGCGCTCGGTGAGGATCGCCGCCACCTGCAGAGCCGGGCGAACGGCTATGCGCTGGTCGGTGCGGACGTCGACCAGGCCCGCTTCGAGGACCTGGTCGAGCAGGGCCGTGCCTCGATCGAGGCCGGGGACCACGAGCGGGCCAGCATGCTCTTCGATGCTGCGCTGGCGCTGTGGACCGGGGGTGCGTACGGCGCGGTGGGTGAGTCGCCGATGATCGCGACCGAGGCTGCCCGGCTCGAGGAGCTGCGTCTGGTCGCCGTCGAGTCCCGGGCCGCGGCCGACCTGGCGCTCGGCCGGCAGGCCGCGGTGGTGGGGGACCTGGGACCGGTCGTCCGGGCCAACCCGCTCCGGGAGGGCCTGTGGCTGTTGCTGATGACGGCGCTGTGGCATTCCGGCCGCACGGCTGAGGCCCTGGACGCCTACCAGCGTCTCTTCCGTGTCCTCCGCGAGGAGCTCGGGGTCGAGCCGTCCAAGGACGTACGCGACCTGCAGCTGAGAATCCTCGAGGGAGACGATCCCGAGCCCGCGCCGGCACGGACGTACGAGGAGATCGTGCCGCGCCAGCTGCCGCCGGTCGTCTCCGCCTTCGCCGGCCGCGAGGACCACCTGAAGATGCTGGACGAGCTGGCGGCCAAGGACGACGGCCGAGCCGTCGTGATCTCGGCGATCGCGGGCACGGCGGGGATCGGCAAGACGACGCTGGCGCTCTACTGGGCGCACCGAACCGCGCCCCGGTTCCCGGACGGACAGGTGTTCGTCAACCTGCGCGGCTTCGACCCGTGCGACGCCCTCGATCCGCTGGATGCGCTCGGCCTGGTGCTCGAGGCGTTCGGGGTGGAGCGCTCCCGTCAGCCCCAGGACATCGACGGCCGGGCCGGTCTGCTGCGCAGCAAGCTCGCCGGCAAGCGGGTGCTGCTCGTGCTCGACAACGCCCGCGACAGCGAGCAGGTACGCAGCCTGATCCCCGGCAGCCCGGGGTGCGTGACCCTGGTGACCAGCCGAAACAGGCTCTCCGGCCTGGTCGCGGAGGCCGGGGCGAGACCGATGGAGCTGGGCCTGCTCGACGACGTCGAGGCCTATGAGCTGCTGGTCGGGCGGCTCGGCAAGGACCGTCTCCTGGCCGAGCCTGAGGCCGTGGAGCGGATCATCGAGCTGTGCGCCTCGCTGCCGCTGACCCTGTCGGTCGTGGCCGCCCGGGCGGCGATCCGGCCGAACTACTCCCTCGCCGACCTGGCCGAGGAGCTCGGCGAGTCCCGCCTGGACGGGTTCGGCGGCGGGCGCGGTGACCTCCGGGCGACCTTCTCGTGGTCGGTCCAGCACCTGCCCGACGCCGCGGCCCGGCTGTTCCGGCTGATCGGCCTGCATCCCGGACCGACGCTCACCGTCCTGGCCGCGGCCAGCCTGGCCGGGATCTCCCGCGTGCGGGCCCGTCGCCTGCTCGACGAGCTCAGCGAGGCCAACCTGCTGACCGAGGTCGCGCCCGGCCGGTTCGTGCTGCACGATCTGCTCCGGGAGTACGCCGCCGACCTCGCCACCCACGAGCCCGACGAGGTCCGCGAAGCCGCCGAGCTGCGGATGATCGACCACTACGTCTTCAGTGCCCGGGCGGTGCACAGCGCCTACGACCCGCACCAGCGCCACCTCGATGCGCTGGAACCGATGCGGGACGGAGTCACTCCCGAGGTCGTCGGGGACAGCGTCGAGGCGCTCGCCTGGATCGGCAGCCAGCTGCCGGTGATCTCCCGGGTGATCGACGTCGCCGTCGCCCGCGGAATCGCACCCGATCGGATCGTGCTGCTCGTCGGTGCCCTCGAGCGTCTGCTCGACCTCCAGGGACGCTGGATCGAGCTCGCCGCGCTGGCCGAGGCCGCGCTGCCGGGTGTGCGCCGCAGCGTCTCCCAGGGCGGCGACCCGGCTGGGCTCGGCGTCATGCATCGTGCCGCCGGCGCGGCCTGCGGGCGGCTGGGGCGGGTCGATGACGCCCTCGACCACCTCGGCCGTGCCCTCGACCTGGCCATGGAGTCCGCCGACCTGGTGGGCGAGGGAAAGACCCTGCACCGGCTGGCCACCGTGGCCACGGCCTCCGGCGATCATGCCGGGGCGGCCGCGTACGCGGCTCGGGCGGCGAAGGTCTTCGCTCGCGCGGGCGACCCGATCCGGGCGGCCTGGACGACCGGGCGGCTGGGTCTCTACGAGGCCCTCGACGGTGCGTACGAGGCCGGGCTCCGCCACTGCGAGGCGGCGCTCGAGGAGCTGCGCCGGGTGGCACCCGGCTACCGCAGCGAGGGCAACGTCATCGCCACCATCGGCTGGATCCACCAGCAGCTCGGCTCCGTCGACGAGGCGGCCGGCCACTTCGAGGAGGCCGTGACCAAGCTCCGTGCCGCCGGTGACCTGCCCGGCCTGGCCGACGCGCTCGGCCACCTGGCCGTTGCCCGCGCCGCCCTCGGCAAGGACGAGGACGCCCGCTGCGCGAGGGTCGAGTCGGCCTCGATCCTCGCGCAGCTGGGGTGACTGCTTTCGGCTATGCCGTGGGCAGCTTGTAGTCGGCGTACTCCTCGCGCAGGGTCTTCTTGGAGAACTTCCCGACCGAGGTCTTGGGCACCTCGTCGATGAAGACCACGTCGTCGGGCACCTGCCACTTGCCCAGGTTCTCCGCCAGGTAGCCGAGCAGCTCCTCCTTGGTCACCGACTCGCCGTCCTTGACCACCGCGAACGCCAGCGGCCGCTCGCCCCACTTCGGGTGCGCCACCGCCACGACGGCCGCCTCGGCGATGCTCGGGTGGCCCATGATGAGGTTCTCGATCGCGACGGTCGAGATCCACTCGCCACCGGACTTCACCAGGTCCTTGGTGCGGTCGACGATGCGTACGTAGCCCAGCGGGTCGATCGC
>JALZDD010000992.1 GCA_030862715.1 Actinomycetota bacterium
GTCGGGCTGCTCCGCGAGGCACTCGAACAGGTATCGGGGATCGACGAAGCCTTCATCCACGGCTCGTGGGCGGCTCGCTATGCCCAACAGCCAGGCGCCGTGCCTGGTGACATCGACCTGCTGGTGATCGGGACACCCAACCGCGACGAGCTGTTCGAGGCGATCGAGCCTGTCGAGCGGACGCTGCGTCGCGAGGTGAACTACCGTGTGGTGACGCCGGAGGCGTGGACGGCTGACGGGGGCTCCTTCAAGGCGACGATCATGGCCCGTCCTCTCGTTCATCTGATGGGAAGCGGCGATGAAGGACCAGCGTGAAGCGGCGCCAGGACACTGGCCTCAAGGCGACGCAGAGATCGAGACGATGATCGACCACGGTGATCTCGAGCGGGTCGCCCCGTCGACAGAGCATGCTGATCTGCTGATGAGTCACGCCGACGAGCACCTCGAAGCAGCAAAGCTGATGGTGGACACACATCCGACCTCAGCGTTCCCTCTGATCTACGACGCAGCGAGGAAGGCGCTCACCGCAACTCTCGCCAAGCAGGGACTTCGACACCGCACGCACGCTCGGAGATCGGCGCCCACAAGGCGACCCAGCAAGCCGTTCAGGCTCAGTTGGGGCGTGCCGCCGGCGTCGTACGCCCGTTCGGGCCGATGCGGTTGCGTCGGCACGACACCGAGTATCCGTCCCTGGGTGACGCGCCTATCACCGTTGGTGAGACCCGCCAGGCCTTGGACGATGCGATGGGCATTGTCGAGGCCATGAAGAAGCTGCTCCCGCGCCTCGGGCCGTTCTAATTCATGGCCGTGACAGTCATGGATATCGCATCGCTGATCCGAGTGGTTGATGCTCGGCCGCGGACGTTTGACTGGGCAGCGATCTCTGAGGAGTGGGGACGCGTGCCCCCGGTGGACTACGTCGATTTCATGCAAGACGTGGGTCCCGGGGAGCTCGGGGACTACCTGTCGATCATGGCTCCAACCGCTGACCTCGAAGCCATGCGAGATGCCGACGCCGAGACACTCGGCGACCACCTTGTGAGTGCGGCTCCCACAGCCGATCTCGGGGATGTCGGGGTTTTCGACATGGCGATCGAGACTCGAGATGCCCAACATGGCTGGGGATCGAGACGGTGCCCAAAGTTGGGCGGCTCGCTGGGGCTTCGCCGAGGCTGCTGTGCTGGGCGGTGTCGAGTGACGCCAACCAATACTGCTGGGACTTGGCGGACGACTCGATGCCGATCATCGTCTTCGACCGAGGATTCCTGGAGTGGACCGCGTACGACTTGTCCTTCACGGACTTCGTCCTGGGGATGATCCAGGATTCGATCCCCGGCTATGCAGGCGATCGGATTGCGAGTCACCTGGGATGGCAGGTGCCGGTGACGTACAAGGTGCACAAGCGCGATCGCTGGTAGCGCCTCGTCCATGCACAGGGGTTCCGCGCGGATGACGGTGTGGCACTAAAGTCGACCTATGCGTCTGGGCGTACTCGACATCGGATCGAACACGGGACACCTGCTCGTGGTCGACGCCCACGGCGGGGCAGCCCCGTCACCGGCGTACTCGTTCAAGCAGCCGTTGCGGCTGGCGGAGCACCTCGACGAGGCCGGTGATGTGACCGAGGCCGGGATCGAGGCGCTGACCGCCTTCACCCGTGAGTCGGTGGCGGTCGCGGAGGAGAAGGGCGTCTCGGAGATGCTGGCGTTCGCGACCTCGGCGGTGCGCGATGCCGGCAACTCGCAGCAGGTGCTCGACCGCGTACATGCCGAGACCGGGGTCGAGATCGAGGTCCTTCCCGGCGACGACGAGGCGCGGCTGACGTTCCTGGCCGTACGCCGCTGGTTCGGCTGGTCGGCCGGACGGCTCGCCGTCTTCGACATCGGCGGCGGGTCCCTGGAGATCGCGGCCGGCCTGGACGAGCAGCCGTACGTCGCCTGGTCGCTGCCGCTGGGTGCCGGCCGGCTCGCGCGCAGCTACTTCGGTGACCGGCCGACGGAGGAGGAGCTGCGGGAGCTGCGCCGGACGATCCGCGCCTCGATCGCCGAGGACGCGGGCAAGATACTGCGCGACGGCCACCCGGACATGGCGGTGGCGACCTCGAAGACGTTCCGCTCGCTGGCACGCATCTGCGGTGCCGCACCGAGCGGTGAGGGGCTGCGGGTGCGCCGCCAGCTGCCGCTGTCCGAGCTGCGTGAGTGGATCCCGAAGCTGCTGGAGATGTCGCTCGAGGAGCTCTCCGATCTGCCCGGGGTCAGCCCGTCACGGGCCCATCAGATCGTGCCCGGTGCGCTGGTCGCCGAGGCGTGCCTCGACATCTTCGACCTGCCCGCCTTCGAGATCTGTCCGTGGGCTCTGCGGGAGGGTCTGATCCTCGACCGTCTCGACCACCTGTCCTTCATCGGCAGTTCTAGTCCTGGAAGGTCCGACTAGGAGGCCCCTCGATGATCTCGCTGTCGACGTCCTCTACCTATCCCGAGTCGACCGCCCGCGGCTTCGCCTATGCGGCCGAGGTGGGCTACGACGGGGTCGAGATCATGGTCGGCATCGACGCGCTGTCGCAGCAGAC
>JALZDD010000220.1 GCA_030862715.1 Actinomycetota bacterium
CACGTGTCCCTGAAACTTTGCCTGCTGTTCTTCAGAAGCGGTGGCCGGTGAGCTTCTCGTACGCCTCGACGTACTTCGCCCGCGTGCGCGCGACGATCTCCTCGGGCAGCTCCGGCGGCGGACCACCAGCGGCGCGGTCCCAGCCGGACTCGGGCGAGAGCAGCCAGCGACGGATCACGTCCTTGTCGAAGCTGGGGATCGCTGCGCCGGGGTGCCACTGACTCGCGTCCCAGTATCGGGAGGAGTCCGGGGTGAGCACCTCGTCGGCGAGCACGATGGTGCGGATGCCCAGGTCGTCCTGGCGTACACCGAACTCGAACTTCGTGTCGGCCAGGATGAGGCCGCAGCCGCGGGCGATCTCGTCGGCGCGCTGATAGACCGCCAGGGTCAGCCGGCGGACCGCGGCGGCGTCGTCCTCGCCGATCAGCTTGGAGATGTATTCGTAGGTGACGTTCTCGTCGTGGTCGCCGAGCTCCGCCTTCGTGGCCGGGGTGAAGATCGGTGGCGTGAGCCGCGAGCCGTCGACCAGACCGGCCGGGAGCCGGATGCCGCAGACCTCGCCGGTTGCCTCGTACTCACGCAGGCCCGAGCCGGTCAGGTAGCCGCGCGCGACGCACTCGACGGGCAGCATGTGGAGCTTCTGAGCGACCACCGCCCTACCGGCCACCGATTCCGGGACGTCGGTCGAGAGCACATGGGTCGGCACCAGGTCCTCGAACTGCTCGAACCACCACAGCGACAGGCGGGTGAGGATCTCGCCCTTGTCCGGGATCACCGTGTCGAAGACGTGGTCAAAGGCCGAGATGCGGTCGCTGGCGACCATCAGGAGCTGGCCGGCGTACGGGCCTTCCTCCAGTTCGTAGAGGTCGCGCACCTTGCCGGAATGGAGGTGCTTCGCGCCCGGGATCGCCGGCGCCGGCGGGATGTTGAGTTCAGCCACGGGATCAGCCTAAGAGATAGCGTCCCCGAACCGTTTCTCGCTTAAGTAGACTGTTTCGAGCGATTTAAGCGGAAGGGCCGCCCATGGAGCGACGACCACAGCCAGACTTCTTGATCATCGGAGCGCCGAAGGCCGGGACCACGGCACTGCACTCGGCACTGGCGAGGCACCCGCAGGTGTTCGCCACGACACCGAAGGAGCCGAAGTACTGGCTCTGCGACGACGCTCCCCCGCCGCACTGGCGCGGCCCCGGCGACAAGCACTCCCAGCAGGAGTGGGTCTGGCGGCGTACGGACTACGACCGGCTCTTCGCCGCCGCCTCCGAGCACGCGATCAGGGGCGAGAGCACGCCGTTCTACCTCTACTCCACCAGCGCCCAGCGGCGGATCGCCCGGGAGCTTCCGGACGTGAAGCTGATCGCCCTCGTGCGCGACCCGATCGACCGCGCCTACTCCAACTGGATGCACCTGTGGTGCGACGGACTGGAGCCCGTCGCCGACTTCCCCACGGCGTTCCGGCTCCAGGACCGGCGCGCCCACGACGGGTGGGCGCCGTTCTGGCGCTACCGAGACCTCGGGCTCTACGGCCGACAGCTCGACCACCTCTACGGGCTGGTCGGCGAGGACCGCGTGCTGGTGGTGCGCTACCGCGACATCGTCGATGAGCCTGCCGTGACCGTCGACCGCGCCTGCCGCTTCCTCGGCATCGAGCAGGGCCATATCGGCCACATCCCGAAGGACAACAGCAGGACGTACGTCGAACCGGGCTGGCGCCCGAAGGTGCTCGGCCCCGTGATCAGGGGCGGTGCCTGGCTCGCCCAGTTCGCGCCGCCGGAGGTCTGGCGCAAGAGCTATCCGCCGTTGCTGCGCCAGCTCGCCGGACCGGGCGACCACCACCGGCCGCGGCTGACGCCGGAGCAGCGCGAGCAACTCCTTCCCGCCTTCGCCGAAGACATCGAGCTGCTCACCAAGGTGAGCGGGCAGGACTTCTCCGACTGGCTCTCCACCTCGAGCCGGGGATCGTTCCAGGAACGCGCCAGATTCGCGGAGAACCTCAGCGAACCAGCGTGATCAGGTCGTGGGCGCCGTCCTCGCGGGCGGCCTCCACGTAGTAGCGGATCCGGCCGCCGGGCAGCGGCACGGCGCTGGCGTATCGGAAGGCGCCGTCGGAGTGAGGGCTGGTGACCGGGGCCGCCTCAGGGTCGGCGACCAGACGGGTGCCGTCCCAGCGGGCGACGCCGGTGGTCTCGTACCAGTTGGACTCGGCGTCGGCGCGGCCGTCGTAGAGCACGACGAGCGGGTCGTGGGAGACGATCGTCGTGACCCGGGCTCCGCGGGCATCCCACCGGCCCGGCCGTCCGGCGAGGACCTCACCGTCGTCGTGCCACTCGAGGCCGTCGGTGGAGGTGAGGTAACGGGTCGTCATCCGGTCCTCATGGCCCGGCGCGGTGAGCGGGTGGCAGCACAGCCACATCTGCCAGGTCTGAGTCACCGGGTCGATCGCGATCACCGGGTCCTTGACCGCGACGGCGTCGCTGCCGGGATGGATGACCTGGCGGTCTCCCTCGGGAAGGCCGGCCACCGTGTCGGCGGTGAGGCTGTCGACCCACCAGTGCTTGGAGTCCCAGGTGGCGCAGGAGAGGTAGAGCCGCCAACCACCCTCGGGCAGCGGCACCAGCACCGGCCGCTCCAGCGACTCGCAGCCGAACTGGTCGCGGTGCACCTCGGTCACCGTCTCGAACCGCACTCCGTCGGTCGACCGGGCGACGCTGACCGTCACCCCGCGCCCGTCCGAGAGCGGCCGCCGGTTGCGCCAGGTCAGCCAGAAGACCCCGTCGACCAGGACCGCGCTCGCGGCGCCGGCCCAGTTGCCCGGACCCTCGCCCGGTGCCGGGATCACGAGCTCAGCGCCGTCGTAGGACGGCAGGGACGGAAGCAAACCGGTGGTCATGGAGTCATCTTAGTCAAGTCACTCACTCGCCTAAGGATCCACGCCGCGGGCGTCACCGGATGTAACACGTCGTTCGTAGGACTACTCGCCCTATCCGAACGACCGGATAGTCCGACGAACAGCGTGTTACACCTCCGCCCGCTGTGGCATGGTCGAGCCATGGCCGAGACAGCTGATCAGATCTATGCCCGCGTCCAGGCCGGCGGTGACCTGCCCGCACCGAGCGTGACCGAGTGGGACGTCTTCCCGTGGGTCGTACGCGACGGCGAGATCGCCCCCAAGCCGCTCGCTCCCCCGGCTCCCGAGGAGCCCCGCAGCGGCGAGGACGGGGTGGACTGCAACCTGTGCGGCACCGACCTGCCGGGCGTGATCTGGCAGGACGAGAGCTGGCAGGTGAAGCACCTGGAGCAGTCGGGGCTGCCGCTGGTGCTGATCCTCGAGCCGCTCGAGCACTACGACCTGCCCGATCTCGACGAGCACCAGGCGGCCGAGTTCGGGGTCCTCACGGTGCGGCTCGCCAGGATCGTGGAGAGCCTGCCCAACATCGCCCGCTGCCACGCGATGCGGATCGGCGACGGCGCCGAGCACCTGCACATGTGGTTCCTGGCCCGCCCGAAGGACCTGCTCTCTGTACGCGGCAGCTTCTCGCCCGACTGGGACGACATCCTCCCTCCGGGCCCGGTGGAGATCTGGCGCGCCGACCTCGCCGAGGTCGCCCGCAAGCTCGCCACCCACGGCGGCGAGGCGCTGGTCTGATGGATCTGACCGACGAGGCAGACGTACGCCGCCTGCTGGACGTGATCGAGCAGGAGATCGTCCCGCTGACCCGTGCCGGCGTGGCCGCGGGCAACAAGATCTTCGGCGCCGCGATCGTGCGCCGCGCGGACCTGTCGACGGTGGTCGCCGAGACCAACAACGAGACCGAGAACCCGCTGTGGCACGGGGAGATCCATGCCATCAAGCGCTTCTTCGAGCTGCCGGCGGCGGACCGGCCGGCGCCCGCCGACTGCCTGCTGCTGGCGACCCACGAGCCGTGCTCGCTGTGCCTGTCGGGGATCGCCTGGTCAGGGTTTCCCGAGTTCGCCTACCTCTTCAGCCACCAGGACTCGGCCGACTCCTTCGCGATCCCCTACGACCTGGCGATCCTGAAAGGCGTCTACGCCGTCCCGGACCCCGACCGCGACGAGGTCGCCCCGGGGCGCGATCTCTACAACCGTGCCAACGCCTACTTCGTCAGCACCGGGCTCGCCCCGCTCGCCGACCCCGAGCAGCTCGCCCGGATCACCCGGACCTACGACGAGCTCTCGGCGACGTACCAGGAGAGGAAGGGTGGCGGCGCGATCG
>JALZDD010001043.1 GCA_030862715.1 Actinomycetota bacterium
GTTCTCGATGCCGAAGATGCGCCTGTCCATACCTGAAACCCTAGACGGTCGACGGTCACTCCGGAGGCGTTCAGAGGTACGACACGGCGGGGCGCGCCGTCCACCGGCACGCCGACCGCGAGCCGGCACCGGAAGGGTCGAACCTCACATCGCTCACAAAGCCGGTGACGAGTGCGGGGAGCCCTAGGATTGCGGCTCGTGCCCTCACCGCTGCCTTCGTCCTCCGCCAGCAACGCGCCGGGCGTCCTCGCGGCGCTGCGTTCGCCGCGGCTGCTGCGTACGGAAGTGCTGGCGGGTCTCGTCGTCGCGCTCGCGCTGATCCCCGAGGCGATCTCGTTCTCGATCATCGCCGGGGTCGACCCGCGGGTCGGGCTGTTCGCGTCCTTCACCATGGCCGTCGCCATCTCGTTCCTGGGCGGGCGGCCGGCGATGATCTCGGCCGCCACCGGCGCGGTCGCGCTGGTGATCGCACCAGTGATGCGCGACTACGGGTACGACTATCTGGTCGCGACGGTGCTCCTCGGCGGTCTGATCCAGGTCGCGCTGGCGCTGGCCGGGGTGGCCCGGCTGATGCGGTTCATCCCGCGATCGGTCATGGTCGGCTTCGTCAACGCGCTCGCGATCCTCATCTTCGAGGCGCAGATCGCCCACATGGTCGGCGTGCCCTGGCTGGTCTACCCGATGATCGCCATCGGCATCGCCGTCATCGTCGGCTTCCCTCGGATCAACAAGGTCATCCCGGCGCCGCTGGTGGCGATCGTCGCTCTCACCGCCTTCACCGTCATCGGCGCGATCGACGTGCCCAACGTCGGCGACGAGGGCAAGCTGCCCGACAGCCTGCCGACCTGGTTCCTCCCCGACGTACCTCTCACGCTCGGCACGCTGCAGATCGTCGCCCCCTACGCGCTCGGCATGGCACTGGTCGGCCTGCTCGAGTCGCTGATGACCGCCAAGCTCGTCGACGACATCACCGACACCCACTCCGACAAGAGCCGCGAGGCCCGCGGCCAGGGCCTCGCGAACCTGATCACCGGCTTCTTCGGCGGCATGGGCGGGTGCGCGATGATCGGTCAGACGATGATCAACGTGAAGGTCTCCGGCGCCCGTACGCGGCTGTCGACCTTCCTCGCCGGCGTCTTCCTGCTCATCCTGGTGGTCGGCTTCGGCGACATCGTCGCCCTGATCCCGATGGCGGCCCTGGTCGCGGTGATGGTCATGGTCTCGGTCGGCACCTTCGACTGGTACTCGGTCCGCCCGGCCACCCTGCGGCGGATGCCGCGCTCGGAGACGGCGGTGATGCTTGCGACCGTCGCGGTCACCGTCACGACCCACAACCTCGCGATCGGCGTCATCGTCGGCGTCCTGGTCGCGATGACCCTCTTCGCGCGTCGCGTCGCCCACCTGACCGACACGCACTGGGATCTCGTCGAGGGTGAGGACGGCAGCGTGAGCGCCGTCTACCGGGTCACCGGGGAGCTCTTCTTCGCCTCCAGCAACGACCTCTACACCCAGTTCGAGTACGCCGACGACCCGGACGACATCGTCATCGACCTCTCCGACTCCCACATCTGGGACGCCTCCACGGTCGCGGCGCTCGACGCGATCACCCACAAGTACGCGACCAAGAACAAGTCCGTACGCATCGTCGGCCTCAACGCGTCCAGTGCCGACCGGCACGAGCGGCTGACCGGTCGACTCACCGGTCACTGACCACAGCGCTCGAGTTCGTGCCGCCCAGCATGTAGAGATCGGCGCGCCGGCCTCGTTCCCTCGTCGAAGGCACCCGCGACAACGACGAGCACAGTACGAGGATGGCAGTCATGACACACCTGTTGAAGTTCGACCACATCGGGATCACCGTCGCCGACATCGACCTGGTCACGGAGTTCTTCGTCGGCCTGGGCCTGGAGATCGAGGGACGTACGTTCGTCGAGGGTGAGTTCATCGACACCGTCTGCGGGATCCCCGGGGCACGCTGCGAGGTCGTGATGCTGCGCCCGCCGGGCGGCGGCACGACCCTCGAGCTCGCCCGGTTCGTACGTCCCGACCACGTGCCCGGCTCGCCGGAGGCGATGGCCAACGTCCTGGGCCTACGCAACGTCTGCTTCCAGGTCGACGACCTCGACGCGGTCCTCGCGGAGCTGGCGAAGGACGGCTACGGGCTGGTCGGCGGAGTCGGCGTCTACGAGGACATCGTGCGGATGGCGTACGTCCGCGGGCCCGAGGGCATCGTCGTCTCGCTCTCGGATCAGATCGGCTGACGCATGGAAATGCGACGTGGGAGTGCTGAAGTCACCAGGTGCATCAGCACTCCCACGTTCTGGGCTCAGTCGAGCGGCGGGGCGATCGGCGGCTCACCGTCGTCGTCGGCCGGCGGGGCCAGCGGCGCCTCGCTGACCGGCTTCTCGGCCGGCTTCTCCGCCGACTTGTCGGCGGACGGCTCGACGGCGGCCGGCTTGGCTGCCTCTACCTCCGGGGTCGCCACAGCCGAACCGAGGATGTCGACCAGCGTCGCCGGCCGGATCCTGCGGAACTTCCGCGGCTGGGTGCGGTTGCGGTCGAGGACCGCGACCTCGAGGTCCTTGGCTGCGATCTCGCGGTCGTCGGTGTCGGTGTGACCGAGCGCCGCGACGGCCAGCTTGATGGCGTCCTCGAGCGAGGCGCCCTCGGTGTAGCGCTCCTTGAGGTAGCCCCCGACGGCCTCGGCGGCACCACCGATGGCGGCGAAGCCGTGCTCGTCGACGACCTGGCCGTCGTAGGTGAGCCGGTAGAGCTGGTCGTCCTCGGCGGAGTCACCGATCTCGCCGACGAACAGCTCGACCTCGTAGGGCTTCTCCCCAC
>JALZDD010001044.1 GCA_030862715.1 Actinomycetota bacterium
GCAACGCGACCATCGTCGACGGCGACTCCGCCATCCTCTACGTCTGGTACGACAACGAGTTCGGCTACTCCTGCCAGGTCGTCCGCACCGTGCAGTCGATCTCCGGTGTCGAGTACCCGACCTTCCCGGCCCCCGCTGCTGTCTGAGTCTGACTTCTACGCTGTCCCGTCCACGGGGCGGGGCAGCGCTTCTTCACCGAGTCGTCACTGACCGAGTTAGGCGAGTGGAATCACGGCAACACGAACCGACGGCATGGCAAGCTCTACCTTCAGCAGGCTTTCGGGCCGTACGGCCACAGTCACGCACCTTGTGGAAAGGTCTGTGGAAATTCGCCCACCAGGTTCCACGTCTCACTGCCGGACCCGGGCGAGGAAGGCGCGGGTGCGCTCCTCGACGGGGTCACCGAAGAGCTGCTCGGGCGGACCCTGCTCCAGCACGCGCCCACCGTCCAGGAAGCAGACCTTGGTGGCGACCTCGCGGGCGAAGGACATCTCGTGGGTGGCGAGCACGAGGGTCGTACCTGCCTCCGCCTCGGCGCGGACGATCTCGAGCACCTCGCCGACGAGTTCGGGGTCGAGGGCGGCGGTGATCTCGTCCAGGAGGAGCAGGCGCGGCCGTGTGCACATCGCGCGCACCAGCGCGACCCGCTGCTGCTGACCTCCGGAGAGGGCGTCGGGGTGGGCGTCGGCCTTGTCGGCGAGGCCGAACCGGGCCAGCAGCTCCCGCGCCCGATCAGCGGCGTCACCTGCTCGGACACCGTGGACGCGCACCTGGGCCAGCGTGCAGTTGTCGAGCACGGAGAGATGCGGGAAGAGGTTGTAGGCCTGGAAGACCATCCCGATCTCGCGGCGCACCGAGCGCGGGTCGACGAGCGGGTCGGAGATCTCCCGGCCGTCGAAGGTGATGACGCCGTCGTCGATCGTCTCGAGCAGGTTCAGGCAGCGCAGCAGGGTCGACTTCCCCGATCCTGACGCACCGATCAGGCAGACCACGTCGTGCTCGGCCACCGACAGGTCGAGGTCGTCGAGCACGACTCTGCCTCGATAGGACTTCCGCAGGGCCTTGGCCTCCAGCAGCGCCGTCATCGGCCTTGCTCCTTCTCGATCTGCCGCCGCATCAGCCAGTCGGTGAGCCGGGTGAGCGGGACCGCGACGATGAGGAAGTACGCAGCCGCGACCAGCAGCGGCGTGCCGTTGAAGTTGTAGCCCTGATAGTCCTGCGCCGCCCGGAGCGCCTCGAAGACACCCACCGCCGAGATCAGCGCGGTGTCCTTCTGCAGCGAGACGAGGTCGTTCATGAGGGGCGGTACGACGCGGCGTACGGCCTGCGGGAGGACCACGAAGCGCATCGTCTGGGTGTGGGTCAGGGCCAGCGCCTCGGCCGAGGCGACCTGAGTCGGATGGATGGCCAGGATGCCGGCACGGAAGACCTCGGCGACATAGGCCCCGTAGCAGAGCACCAGCGCGAACGTGGTCAGCCAGAACAGCGAGCTGGTCACCCCGGACAGGCCCAGCGCCGGGATGCCGATGCCGCAGATGACGACGACCAGGATCGACGGCACCCCGCGGAACAGGTCGGTGTAGCCGGTCGCCAGGAGTCGCAGCGGCGCCAGCCACGGCGAGGTCGTCTGGCGGGCGATGGCGACGAGTGCGCCGAGGATGAGTACGCACGGCTCGGCGACCAGGAAGATCCGGATGTTGATCCAGAACCCCTCCGCGATCGCCGCGAACGACTCGCGCGCGTGCGACCAGCTCAGAAAGTAGTCCCGGACCCGGTCCCACCCGGGCGAGGAGAGGACCAGCAGCACCAGCCCGACCGCGACCGCGGCGGTCACCACCGTGGCGATGGTGCCCTGCTGGAGCCGCAACCGCCGGCGTACGGCCTGTCTCTCGAGCTCCCGCTCGCTGGGTTCCCAGGTCACCTTCGGACTGGTCACTTCAGGCTGCGTCATTTCAAGATGGGCACGGAGACGACGTCGGAGAGCCACTCCTTCTCGAGCGCGGCGAGGGTTCCGTCCCCCTCGAGCGCGGTCAGCGCCTCGTCGAGGCAGGGCGCCAGGCCGCTGTCCTTCTCGGTCAGCAGACCGAACTCCTCCGGCTTCTCGCTGCCCTCGAACTGCCCGGTGATCGTGCTGCCCTCGATCTCGGCGGCGGTGATGTAGAACGCGGTCGGCAGGTCGAAGACGAGCGCGTCGACTTGGCCGTTGAGCAGCGCCTGCTTGGCCTGGTCGCTGGTGTCGAAGACCAGCGGATCCGTGGTCGGCTGCACGTCCTCGCGGATCGCGGTGAGCGAAGTGGTCGCGGTCTGGGCGCCGAGCTTGAGGTCCTTCAGGTCGGCGAGCGACCCCGCCGCAGCGGCGCCATCCTCCATCGTCACGACCGCCTGCGAGGCCGTGTAGTAGCCCTGCGAGAAGTCGACGACGTTCGCCCGCTCGGGCGTGATCGAGATCTGGTTGATGTCGAAGTCGAACTTCTTCTCGCCCGGCGTATAGGAGGTGTTGAACGCCTGCTTGACCCAGACGACGTCGTCCTTCGCGAACCCGAGCTGCTCGGCGACGGCGTAGGCGACCGCCGACTCGAAGCCCTTGCCGTTGCTGGGGTCGTTCTCGGAGAACCACGGTTCGTACGCCGGGGAGTCGGTGCCGATGGTCAGCTTCCCGTCCTGCTTCAGCGGCAGGTCGGCGGCCTCGCAGGAGGCCGGCGCGCCGCCCCCGGCGCTGTCGTCGCCCTCGCTTCCGCAGGCGGTCAGCGCCGCGGCGAGAGCCAGCGGAGCGACGATAAGGGCAGTAAGGCGAGCACGCATGTGCGGAATCGGCATGTTCGGAATCGTAGGGGAACACGTACTGGCCACTTCTTATTACTCATGAGTAGCATACGTCCATGGCGTACGAATCCCTGCTCTCACCGATCACCATCGGGTCGCTCACGCTGCGCAACCGGGTGGTGATGGGGTCGATGCACACCGGCCTCGAGGACCACGCGTGGGACATCCCGAAGCTGGCGGCCTACTTCGCCGAGCGGGCGCGCGGCGGCACCGGGCTGATCATCACCGGCGGCTACGCGCCGAACAAGCGGGGCTGGCTCAAGCCGTTCGCGAGCGAGATGAGCTCCCGGCTGCACGCCGCCCAGCACCGCCGGGTCACCGGCGCGGTGCACGAGGAGGGCGGCGCGATCGCGATGCAGGTGCTGCACGCGGGTCGCT
>JALZDD010000033.1 GCA_030862715.1 Actinomycetota bacterium
CTGATCGTGCCGATGTCGGTGCCCGCGCTGGCAGCGTTCGCGATCTTCCAGTTCCTCTGGGTCTGGAACGACCTTCTCGTCGCGCTCATCTTCCTCGGGGCAGGTGACAACGAGGTCGTCACGATCACGTTGCGCGACCTGATCGGCGACCGTGGCCAGGAGTGGCACCTGCTCACCGCGGGTGCGTTCATCACGATGACGGTGCCGCTGCTGGTGTTCTTCTCGCTGCAGCGCTACTTCGTCCGCGGGCTCACGGCCGGGTCCGTCAAGGGCTGAGGTTCGGTCCGCAAGCGGCGGGCGCCATGTCTCCTTCGGGGGCATGGCGCCCGTTGCACGTCCGGGAGCTACAGGGTCGGCGTAGCCCGCTGCATGACCGCCCCCTGGTCGCCGCCGGCGAGCATGCCGTACGTCCCGCCGTGGCCCTCCAGGCGGCTGGCGCAGAAGATGTCGGCCACCTCGTCGCGGCCGTGCTGGACCAGGAGGCTCCCTTGGAGGAGGGTGGCCATGCTGCCGGCCAGACGCCTGGCGGAGCGCTCCAGCTCCTCGGGGCTGGTCATGGACTCGCCCAGCAGGGAGAGGGTGGTGTCGACGGCCCGGTCGTAGCGCCTGTCGGCGCCCTTGGCCCTTCCGACCTCGGTGATCCACGCGTCGAGGACCCCGGGTTCGCGTTGGATGGCACGCAGGACGTCGAGGGCGTTGACGTTGCCGGAGCCCTCCCAGACCGAGTTGAGCGGGGACTCGCGGAAGAGCAGCGGCATCACCGACTCCTCCACGTAGCCGTTGCCGCCCAGGCACTCCAGCGCCTCCGCGACCATCGCCGGGGTGCGCTTGCAGACCCAGAACTTCGCCAGCGGCAGGCCGATGCGGCGCAGGGCCTGCTCGTGCTCGTCGTCCGGCTGGTCGACGGCGGCGGCCAGGCGCATCGCCAGGGTGGTGGCCGCCTCGGACTCGACGGCCAGGTCGGCGATCACGTTCTGCATCAACGGCTTGTCGGCAAGGGCGCCGCCGAACGCGGAGCGGTGGGCGACGTGCCAGCTCGCCTCGGCCACCGCCCGGCGCATCAGGGCGGCCGAGCCCAGCACGCAGTCGAGGCGGGTGGCGGCGACCATCTCGATGATGGTGCGTACGCCGCGCCCCTCCTCGCCCAGCCGGTAGGCCGTCGTGCCGCGGAACTCGAGCTCGGAGCTCGCGTTGGAGCGGTTGCCGAGCTTGTCCTTGAGCCGCACCACGTCGAGGCGGTTTCGCTCTCCCGAGGGAAGGACGCGGGGGAGGAGGAAGCAGGTGAGGCCGTTGGGCGCTTGGGCGAGGACCAGGAAGACGTCGTTCATCGGGGCCGAGGTGAACCACTTGTGCCCGTGCAGCTCGTAGACGTCGTCGCCGACGGGATGCGCCTCGGTGATGTTCTGGCGTACGTCCGAGCCGCCCTGCTTCTCGGTCATCCCCATCCCCGCCAGGGCGCCGAGCTTCTCGGCAGGGTCGCGGAGACCGAAGTCGTAGGTCATCGAGGCGAGCCTCGGCACCCACTCCGCGGCGAGGGACTCGTCGGCGCGCAGAGCGGGGACCGCGGCGTACGTCATGGAGATCGGGCACAGGTGGCCGGGCTCGGTCTGGGACCAGGCCAGGAACCCGGCGGCGCGGCGTACGTGGGCGTGCTCCTCGCCCTTCTCGGCCAGCGCCCAGGGCGCAGCGGCCAGGCCGTGGCCTACGGCCCGGTCCATCAGCCAGTGCCAGGACGGGTGGAAGGCGACCTCGTCGATCCGGTTGCCGTAGCGGTCGTAGGGGACCAGCTCGGGGCGGAAGCGGTTGGCGAGGCGGCCGTGCTCCTGGGCCTCGGTGGTGCCGGCCTCGGCGCCCAGGGAGACGAGCGAGTCGAGGGTCTCCTCATCCGCATGGCGCAGGACCGCCGCAGACAGCGCGGCATCGCCGGTGACCACGTTGTGACCGGCGAGCTCCGGCGCCTGGTTGGTGACACGGCGGATGTCGGAGGCACTCATGCAACAGACGATAGAGCGCGGCCGATAGGGTCGGTGACGTGTCCGAGACATCTGCGTACGCCCCGAAGTGGGCCGGGGTCGAGCAGGTCGCTCTTCCCGAGACGGTGCGGTCGCCGTGGTGGCAGCTCGGACGGCGGCTGCTGGCCGCGCTGGCGATCCTGATCGGGACGGTCCTGCTGGTCTACCTCGACCGCGACGCGTACGCCGACAACAACGATCCCACGGGCCAGATCAGCCTGATCGACGCGATCTACTACACGACGGTGACGCTGAGCACGACCGGCTACGGCGACATCGCCCCGGTCGAGGCGCACGCGCGGATGATCAACGCGTTCATCATCACGCCGGCCCGCATCGCCTTCCTGGTGCTGCTGATCGGCACCACTCTCGAGGTCCTCACCAAGCAGGGCCGTGACCTCATCCGAGTCGCTCGCTGGAGGAGAAGGATGTCCCAGCACATCGTCGTCGTCGGTTACGGCACCAAGGGCCGCAGCGCCGTGGAGACACTGCTCACCAACGGAGCCGATCCGGAGGAGTTCGTCGTCGTCGACCCCGACCCGGTGGCGCGCTCGGATGCCCACTCCGACGGGATCGCGGTGGTCACCGGCGACGCGACCCGGCGCGAGGTGCTGATGCGGGCGGGCGTCAAGGACGCCCAGCAGGTCATCATCACCACCAACCGTGACGACTCCAACGTGCTCACGATC
>JALZDD010000034.1 GCA_030862715.1 Actinomycetota bacterium
ATGCTGGGCCTGGGCGGCGCTGCCCCCGTTGCCCGCGGCGAGGAGCCGGTTGCCCGACTCGAGGATGTGTGCGAGGCGTACGCCCCATTCGTCGGCGATGTCGACGCAGCCGTCGAACCGACGCAGAGTCTGGCTCAGCTCGGCGAGGTGTTCGTGGGCGCATGGGGTCGTTGTCATCGGACTGCCTCCTTCGCAAGGATGGATCGCATCGATCGGGTGGATCGGGCAGGTCGGGTGACCCGCTCGTAGAGGTCCTCGGTGGCAGCCAGGACGTGGCGCCAGTCGTACCGCTCGACCGCACGCCGCCGGCCGGCATCGCCGTAGCGCCGTCGGCGCTCGGGGTCGCGCAGCAGGGCGGCCAGGACGCGGGCCAGCTCGGCCGGGTCCCGCGGCTTCACCAGGTCGCCGGTGACGCCCGGGACCACGGTGTCGAGGAGTCCGCCGACGGCCGAGCCGACCACCGGGCGGCCGCAGGCCATTGCCTCGACCGGAACGATCCCGAACGGCTCGTACCAGGGCACGGTGACCACGGCGTCGCTGCTGCGGATCAGGCCGGGCACGTCGTCGCGGTCGACGCTGCCGAGGAAGGTCGTGCGGCCCGCGACGTGGTGGCGCTCGGCGATCTGCCGCAGTCGCAGTGCCTCCGGGTCGGAGTCGAGGTCCTTGCGCGACGGGCCACCGGCGATGACCAGCTCGACGTCGAGCCCCTCGTGGTGGATGAGGTGGGCGAGGGCCTCGATCGCGTTGCCGATCCCTTTGCGGGGCACCATCCTGCCGAGCACGAGCAGCCGCAGCCGGTCGGCGAGCCGGCCGGGGCCAGGACGGAACAGGTCGGTGTCGACGCCGCACGGGATGATCGTCGCGCGGCCGTCGGGGAGGCCGAGCCGGCGGAGCTCGCGGACCTCGTCGGTGCAGGTGGCGATGATGGTGTCGGCCTCGACGCACAGCCGGCGCTCGTGCTCGATCCGCTCCGGCGGGCTGGTGTCGGCGCTGCCCTGCTGGCGGCGCTTGACCGATCCGAGGGCGTGGAAGGACTGAACCAGCGGTACGCCCTGCTCCCGGACGCCGGGGAGCGAGGCCAGTCCGCTCATCCAGAAGTGTGTGTGGACCAGGTCGGGCGGCTCGATGAGCCACGCCTCCTGGAGCCGTCTGGCCATCTCCGGGATGTAGGGGAGGAGGTCGTCCTTGGCGACCTCGGCCGGCGGCCCGGCCGGGACGTGCTCGACCACGTAGCCGTCGGTCCGGACGCGTGCCGGCGTGGCGAGGTCGTCGCGCCTGGTGTAGACGGTGACCTCGTGGCCGTTCCCCGCCAGGCCGGCGGCCAGCGCCGCGACATGGACGTTCTGTCCACCGGCGTCCTCACGGCCGAGAGCGGCGAGCGGATTGGCATGTTCAGAGACGAGTGCGACACGCATCAGTGGCTCCTTTCCGCGGTTTCGATGGGACGTACGCCGAGGGTGCCGAGCGCGGTGACGACATCGTCCGGCGCGACGCTCGTCAGGCACGGGTGCCCGGGCACGGGGCACTCACGGGCCCGGGTGTCGCGGCAGGGAGCAAGCTGGTCGCCGAGGAGCACCCGGTCGACGCCGTAGGGTGCCCAGCGCTCGGCGCTGATCGTCGGTGCGTAGAGCGAGACCACGGAGGTGCCGACGGCGGCGGCCAGGTGGGCAGGGCCGGTGTTGCCGACCACCACCGCCTCGGCCCGCTCGAGAACGCCCGCGAGCTCGCCGAGGCCGAGAGCTCCGCCGAGGTCCGTGCCGCCGTCCCCGGCGACGTACGCCGTCAGCTGCCGCTCCTCGGCGTCACCGGTCACGACGACGCCGAGCCCGAGCAGCCGCAGCTGCTCGCCCAGTTGGCGGAAGTGCTGCGCCGGCCAGGCACGGGCGGGTGCCGAGGTGCCGGGATGGAGGACGACGTATGGAACCGGAAGGTCCGCGGGAGCCTGACGGGTACGGACGGCCAGCCGGCCGTCGTCGCCGTCGGGGAGTCGGCCGCCGCAGGCGGTGGCGACGGCGAGAGCCCTTTCGGGCTCGGGGATGTCCTCCTCGACCCGGACCCGGTGGTCGAGCAGCGAGCCGGGGTAGTCGGTGCTCACCGCGCCCACGCGGTCGATCCCGGCCAGTCTCAGGACGAGCGCGGTGGGCAGCGGCGACTGGTGGAAGCTGGTGAGGATCGCGGCCCGGTCGAACAGGCCGGCCTCGAGCCGCTTGCGGAGCAGGTCGACCTCGTCAGGGTCGACCGTGGGTGGGTCGGCGACGATCCACGGCGCCTCCCAGCACAGCACCTCGTCGACCCCCGGCAACAGCTCGGCGGCCTCACGGCCCAGCGGGCCGCACAGCATCGTCACGTGGTCGCTGGTCGCGGCCATCGCGCGCACCGCGGGTCCGGCGAGGAGCACGTCGCCCATCGAGTCGAGGCGTACGACGAGGGACCTCACCACACGCCTCCCAGCAGATGGTCGACGGCCTGGACGAGGCCGGCGCAGGTGCGCGGCGCGGCGTCGACCTCCTCGCGGCGGGT
>JALZDD010000049.1 GCA_030862715.1 Actinomycetota bacterium
GGGATGCCTTCGGAGGCCTGCATGAAGAAGCCGCCGGACTTGAACGCACCGAACAGGATCCCGGCGGCCAGGATGCCGAACGGGCGCGACCGTCCCAGCAGCGCGACGGTGATCGCGTCGAAGCCGATCCCGGCGTCGAGACCGCTGGTCGCGCCGTCGGTCACCGAGCCGAGCACCTGGTTGACCCCGGCCAGGCCGACCAGAGCGCCCGAGATCAGGAACGCGCTGAGGTAGGCGACGCCGACGTTGATGCCGGCGGCCCTCGCGGCCGAGGGGTTCTCGCCCACCGCACGGAACCGGTAGCCGAGCGAGGAGCGGTTGAGGATCCACCAGACCAGGACCGTCGCCAGGACCGCGAGCAGAAACCCGGCATGCAGGTTGAACTGCTGCCCGAGCAGGTCCGGCAGGATCGCCGACTCCGGCATCGGCGAGGACTTCGGGTTGCCCGAACCCGGCGCCTGGAGCAGCGACTTGCGGGTCAGGGCGTAGAAGACCAGGTAGTAGCCGACGTAGTTGAGCATGATCGTCACGATCACCTCGTGGGCGCCGGTGAGCGCCTTGAGGAGGCCGGCGATCCCGCCCCACAGGGCGGCGGCCAGCGCTCCGACGAGGATCGCCAGCGGCAGGTGCACGATCATCGGCAGGTCGAGCCTGACCGCCACGAACGCGGCGGCGGCGCCGCCGAGCAGCATCTGGCCACGGCCACCGATGTTGAAGAGCCCGGCGCGGAAGGTCAGACCGATGCCGAGCCCGGCCAGCGTCAGCGGCGCGGCGAACTTCAGCGTCTCGGTGATCGGCCTGATCTGCTGGGTGAACGTGCTGCCCAGGTCGTTGTAGACCGCACCCCGCCACAGCGAGACGTACGCCCCGGAGATGGCCTCCCACGCGTAGAAGAACGTGTCGGAGGGGCGGGCGAAGAAGTAGGAGAGCCCGTAGCGGACGTCCTCGTCGGTGAAGAGGATCATCAACGACCCGAAGAACATCGCGAGCACCACCGAGAGCACCGCGACCAGCGCGTTGCCGGTGGTGATCTCGCGCATCGCCACGTGCCAACGGCTCGCCTCGGGGACCCGGTCGGCGTCGGAGGACGCCTTCACCGGCTCGGTCGGCTCGGTCGGCTCGCTCGTCTCGGCCGGCTGGTTCTCCGGCCCCTTCTCAGTCACGAATCGCTCCCTTCAGGAGACTCGCCGGCCATCATCAGGCCGAGGGTGTCGCGGGAGGTGTCGGCGGGCACGATGCCCACGACCCGCCCGCGGTAGAGGACCATGATCCGGTCGGCGAGGGCGGCGATCTCGTCGAGCTCGGTGGAGACCACGAGCACCGGGACACCGGCGTCGCGCGCGGCCACGATCTGCTGGTGGATGAACTCGATCGAGCCGACATCGACGCCGCGCGTCGGCTGTGCCGCGACGAGAAGTCGCAGGTCACGAGAGAGCTCTCGGGCGACGACGACCTTCTGCTGGTTGCCGCCCGACAGCTGCCCGGCCAGGGTCGAGACCCCGGGGGCGCGTACGTCGTACTCGGCCAGCTTCTCCTTGGCGAAGGTGTCGAGCCTCTTGAGGTTCAGCGAGCCGCGCGAGACGAAGGGCTTGTCATAGCTGCGGTTGAGCATGAGGTTCTCGGCGATGGTGAAGTTGCTGACCAGGCCGTCGACCTGGCGGTCCTCGGGGATGAACCCGATCCCCGCCTCGAGCGCCTTGCGCACCGAGCGGCCCACGATCTCGCGGCCGTCGAGGTTGATCGAGCCCTCGACGTGGGGAGCCAGGCCCACCATGGCCTCGGTGAGCTCGGTCTGGCCGTTGCCCTGGACCCCGGCGACGGCGAGGATCTCACCGGCGTCGATGTGGAAGCTGATCGAGTCGACGTGGATGCGCCCGTCCTCGTCGGCCACGGTGAGGTCGGAGACGACGAGCGCGCGCTCGCCCGGCTGCGCCGGGTCCTTGTGCACCTTGAGCTCGACCGGGCGCCCGACCATCAGGGCCGCGAGCTCGGCGTTGGAGGCCTCCGGGGAGGCCTCGCCGACGACCGTGCCGCGGCGGATGACCGTGATCCGGTCGGCCACCTCGCGCACCTCGCGAAGCTTGTGGGTGATGAACACGATGCCCGTGCCGGACTCCTTGAGCTGGCGCATGATCGCCATCAGCTCATCGGTCTCCTGCGGCGTCAGCACGGCGGTCGGCTCGTCGAAGACGAGAACCTCGGCGTCACGCGAGAGCGCCTTGATGATCTCGACCCGCTGCTGCACGCCGACAGGGAGGTCCTCGACGAGCGCGTCGGGGTCCACCTGGAAGCCGAAGCGGTCGGAGATCTCCCGGACGCGCTTGCGGGCGGCGTCGAGGTCGAGGCTGCCGGCGAACCCGGTCGCCTCGTGGCCGAGCATGACGTTCTCTGCGACGGTGAAGACAGGGATGAGCATGAAGTGCTGGTGCACCATGCCGATGCCGGCGGCCATCGCGTCGCCGGGACCCTTGAAGCGCTGCGGCTCGTCGTCGATGACGATCTCGCCCTCGTCGGCCTGGTAGAGGCCGTAGAGGACGTTCATCAGCGTGGACTTGCCCGCGCCGTTCTCACCGAGCAGGCAGTGGATCTCGCCCGGCTCGACGGTCAGGGAGATGTGGTCGTTGGCGACCAGGGAGCCGAAGCGCTTGGTGATGTCGCGAAGCGCGAGTCTCATGGCACGGATCATTCCTTGCAGGGGTGGAGAAATTCCGGAAGTACGTGGCGAGGGGGCCGGGTGCGTCCGGCCCCCTCGTCGTGGTGGTCCCGACGGGCGGGACCACCGGTTGGGTCACTTCGCGAGGTAGGAGTTGACCTTGATCGAGCCGTCCTTGATGCCGGCGGTGACTTCCTCGATCTCGTCGGGGAGAGTCTCCGACACCTTCGACTCGAAGTTGTGGAACGGCGCCAGGCCGACCCCGTCGTTCTCGAGCGTGCCGACGTACGGCGTCGCGTCGAACTTGTCCTCACCCGCGGCGAGGATGACATCCGTGGTGGAGGTCTTCATGTTCTTCAGGATGGAGGTCAGCACGACGTCCTGGGTGTTCGGGTCGGTCTCGTAGAAGTCGGCGTCGACACCGATCAGGGCGAC
>JALZDD010000066.1 GCA_030862715.1 Actinomycetota bacterium
GCCCCGCGCGGCCCCAACCACCACACACTTAAGATTTGCCTCATGATCGGTCCCAAGGCAGTGCTCACCAGTGCGGCTGGCCGGCTCGCACCCAAGGTCATCCAGTCCGCTCCCGGCGTGACCACCACCGTGGTCCGGCAGGCGCTGCACCACGCGATCGTCGGGGTCGGGCCACTCCCGGCAGCAGCCGCAGCCGCCGAGAAGCACCTCAAGGACCACGACAACGACGTCGAGCTCGCGGTGAAGCACGTCATCGACAACCACGTCCGGCTGGCCGGTGTGGGCGGCTTCGCGACCAACATCGGCGGTCTCGTCACCCAGGCCATCACCCTCCCTGCCAACATCACCGGGATGGCTATCATCCAGTGCCGCATGGTGGCCGCGATCGCCCATCTTCGTGGCTATGACCTGACCGATCCCCGCGTACGCAACGCCATCCTGCTCACCCTCCTGAGCGAGGAGAAGGTCGGCAAGCAGATCCAGGAGAAGAGGATCCCCGCCCCGCCGATGGCCATCGCGACCGCTCCGACCTACGACCGCGCGATCGATGCCATCGTCGCCGGGGAGGTGGCCCAGGAGCTGCTCAGCCGGGTCACCGGGAGGGGCATGATCTCCATGGCCGCCAAGCGGATCCCGCTCGTCGGCGGTGTCGTCGGCGCCGGGGCCGACGGGTGGATGACCTACCAGATCGGTCGCTACGCCTCGCGCGAGCTCCTGCCGCGTCACGCCGACAACGGCTGAGCCTGGCTCACAGGAACTTCACAGGTCCTTCCAACGTTCCTCAGAGCACGGAACTCCACACTGTTGGTGTCCGCCTGGGAGGAGCAGCAGATGACCCTCGACTCGACGTACGCCCCGGTCAGCCCACCCCGCGCTGCAGGGGTCGAGGAGAGACCTCACCTGCTCCTCCTGGGCGGCGTACCCGGCGCCGGCAAGAGCACACTGATCCGCGATGTCGCAGCCCGGCGTCATGACGTACGCACCCTCGACTCCGAGACCCCGGGGCGTTGGCTCGCGGCGCGGCTGCCGGAGGTGCCCTACCGCCTCTACCGGCCGCTGGTGCACCTGTGGCACGCGCTCGCGACCCTGGTCCTCGTCCTGCTCGGCCCGACTGCCGATCGCCCCACGCTCCTGGTCCACGACCCGGCCACCCGGCCCGGACGGCGCGAACTGCTCGGGCGGATCGCCCGCGCCCGCGGCTGGCGTACGTCGCTGGTCATGATCGACGTGCCGCGCGTTGCGGCGATCGGCGGCCAGTACGAGCGCGGGCGACTGGTCCGCACGGACGCCTTCGAGCGTCACTGGAACCGCTGGACCAATGACCAGCCGCGGCTCCTGACCGCGGCGACCTTCGGCGATGCCGACGGCTCCTGGGACAAGGTCCACGTCTTCGACCGTGCCCGCGCCGCGGGACGGCTCGAGGCGATCCTCTAACGGCGGACCAGGCGATACAGCTTCAGGACCGCCCGGCCCCACCAGCGACGCTCGAGACCCTCGCGGGCACGTTGCTTCGGCACCAGCGACCGGGTGTGCTCCAGCTCGGCGCGCAGCTCACCGACCTCGTCCTCCAGCCGGGCCTCGGACTTGCGCAGCCGGATGGCCTCCTGGAGCAGCGCGTCGATGGTGGCAACGCCGGCATCGAGGACCTCACGCGAGGAGATGGTGTCCGGGTCGATGAACGGCTTGTCCGCCAGGTCAGCGGGGACCAGCAGCTCCTCCAGCCCACCGACCACGTCGTAGCCACGTCCCGTCAGCGCCTTGACCCAGCTCTCGGAGAGCGACTCGACCCACGGCAGGATCGAGGGGGAGAGCGCCAGGCGCGCGGAGTCGCGGCGCTTGGCCAGCGTGCGGTGGGCCAGGAACTCGCGTACGAAAGGCCGGTAGTCGGCCGGCTCGAGCACCGGCACGACGGCCAGGTTGATCTCGCGGAGCAGGGCCGCCTCGGGTACGCCGAGGGACGGGTTGCCGCGGTCGATCCCCTCGAAGTCGATGGCCAGGTCGTCGAGGCCGAAGGCGGTGGAGAACCGCTCCCACAGCAGCGACGAGGACGACCCCGGCGGCGGGACGGTGATCAGGTGGACGCGCTCGGGCGCGATGCCCTGGGTCCACCGGTCGAGGATGTCGGGCAGCTCCTGGACACCCCAGAACCACGATCCGATCCGTCCCTCACGAGCGGGGTCGCGGATCTCCTCGAGGAACTCGGCGTACGTCACGACCGAGCGGTGCTTGACGTTCTCCTGCCACTCGGCCGGGATCTGGCGGGCCAGGTCGCGCGCGGAGAGCATGATGTGGATCTCGGAGTCGCCCAGCGAATCCAGGGCGTGCTTGGCCTGCTGCCAGGACGCGCTCGCCAGGATCTCGTGGGAGACGATGACGGTGCCGTTCTCGACGGAGCGCACCTTCTCCGCGAGGGCGTCCCAGGCGCCGGTCGCCTCCTCCTCGATGCCGCCCCAGGGCAGGTCCATCAGGTCGAGGGCCGCCAGGAAGTGGGCGTCGAAGCGGTCGGCGAAGTAGTGGACTCCCTGCTCGGCAAGGGACTCCCGGTTGTGGAAGAGGACGTCTTGCAGATAGGACGTGCCCGTCTTGGGGGTGCCGACATGAAGCAGCACGCGCCGCCCAGTCTCCAACGTTCTACTCCTCTAGGAACGCCCCGCCAGCAATGACAACGCGAGCGCCAACGCCCGGCACTCGTCGGGACCCTGGGTCGCC
>JALZDD010000081.1 GCA_030862715.1 Actinomycetota bacterium
CATGCTCGCGCACCTCGGTCTGCGACCACGGGTCGGTGATCCGCAGCATGAGGTCGCCGACGATGACGCCGTCGCGCTCGATCACCAGGCCGGGCCCGATGACGTCGGGGTTCTCGAAGACCTTGCGATAGGCCTCGAGGTCCGCGAACGCGGTGGTCACCCACTCGGCCACCTCGGGCAGACGACGGAACGCCCAGGTCGGCTCGATGTCGGCGGGCACCATCCGGCGGATCACGAGGCGCTCGGCGCGCAGCGGCCACTCGGCCTTCACCAGCGGGTCAGGGCGGGTGTCGATCATGCGCCCACCTTCGCATCAACCCGCTCCGGGACGCCACCGAGTTCTTTGGGCAGATCGGTGTGGCGTACGACCAGGGAGGTGACCGCTCGGGTGAGGCAGACATAGAGGCGCCGGAGGCCGGTGTCGCGGTCGGGCTCGCCGGCGACGATCCCGGCGGGGTCGGAGACGACCACGTGGTCGAACTCGAGCCCCTTCGCCAGCGAGGCGGGGACGAGATCGAGATGGGCGTCGAACTCGGTCTCCTCATCGGCTTCCACCCCGATCTCGGCGAAGGGGATCCCGGCCTCGATCAGCTCGGCGCGCGCCGTCGTCAGCGAGGCGTCGGGCACGATCAGCCCCACCGACCCGGGGCGTTCCAGCGCAGCCTCGAGCGCCTCCACGACCGACGAGGTGGTGAAGGCGAGGTCACCGCGCGTGCGGCGCACGGCGACCGGCGGCTCGAGGTCGGGGGCGATGTGGGGGAGGAGGCGTGCCGCGTAGGCGATCACGTCGGCCGGGACCCGGAAGCCACGCGTCAGCTGCTCGACATGGCCGTCTGGCTTGCCGAGGTGCGCCAGCGCATCGGCCCAGGCCGAGGAGGCCCACGGCGTGGTCGCCTGGGCGAGGTCACCGAGGATCGTCAGCGACCCCGTGGTCGAGCGGCGGCCGAGCGCGCGCAGCATCATCGCGGAGAGGTCTTGGGCCTCGTCCGCGACGATGTGGGCCACCGACGGCGTACGGTCGAGCAGATCGGCGATCTCGTCGAGGAGCACCAGGTCGGCCAGCGACCAGCGCGCCGCCCCGGCCGAGCGCGGCGGCTTCGCCCAGAGCAGACTCACCTGCTCCTCCTCCGAGAGCAGCCCGTCGGCGACCTCCGCCAGCGACGCCGCGTCGGTGAACAGCCGGAACAGGACCCGGGCGGGCTTGAGATCGGGCCAGAGCACGGCGGCGTAGTCCTTGACCGGCTTGGCCCGCGCCACCGCGTCGTGCACCCGGTCGTCGGGCGAGTCGCCCGAGCGCTCCATCTGCACCAGCACCCGGTGGGCCAGGGCCCGAGGGAGCAGCGCCCGGCCCGCCGCGTACCTGAGATCGTTGGCGCGCAGCCCTTCCAGCGCCTCCCGCGCCTCTGAGGTCGGCACCCGCCAGCGTCGCGAGCCGCGCGGGACGACCAGGGCCTCCTCCGGCTCGCCGACGTGGGACCAGACCGCCCGGCGGAGCACCTCGGCCATGCGTACGTCGCCCTTCAGCGTCGCCACCGGCGCGGCCTCCTCCGCGCGGACGGTGCCGTGGATGGCGACCAGCTCCGCGATCGTCGCCTGCTTGGCCTCGATCTCACCCAGCGCGGGGAGCACGTCGCGGATGTAGCGCAGGAACGAGGCGTTGGGGCCGATGATCAGGACCCCTCGCCGGGTCAGCTGGTCGCGGTGCGCGTAGAGGAGGTACGCCGCCCGGTGCAGCCCCACGGCTGTCTTCCCCGTCCCCGGCGCACCCTGCACGACGATCGTCTGTGACAGATCGGCGCGCACCAGGACGTCCTGCTCAGGCTGGATGGTTGCGACGATGTCGCGCATCGGTCCCACGCGCGGCCGCTCGATCTCGGCCTCCAGGATCGCCGAGTGCTCCTGCGCGGGCCCGGCGTCGGTCAGCGACTCGTCCTCGAACGCCGTCAGCTCGCCGTGAGCGAACCCGTAGCGCCGCCTCCGCGCCAGCCCCATCGGCTCGATCCGCGACGCCCGGTAGAACGGGACGCTGACCGGAGCCCGCCAGTCGACCACCATCGGGTCGCCGGCGCTGTCGGAGATGTGGCGCCGTCCGATGTGGAAGTGCTCAATTTGGGGCTCCGCCCCGGGCTCCGCTCCCACAGCGGCGGCCCGGTCGATGCGGCCGAAGAAGAGCGGCACCTCCGGATCGTCGGCGAGCTGCTCCAGCCGGCGCGCCAGGGTGGCGTCGAGGATCTCGGCGCTGACCCAGTTGCCGGCCGTGGAGGAGTCCAGCGACTCCACCTTCCGCCGCATCCGGGCCAGATCCTGACGGGAGGCGGCCAGATGGGCACGCTCGGCGTCGAGGTCGTCTATGGGCATGGCTGATTCATCGCGTCTCCGTGGGCGGCAGGTTCGACGGGGCGTGGGGTCAAAGGCTCCAACATAGGCGACCACAGAGTGGGTGCCCAACAGGTTTATCCGGGCGTGCGTTGGGCACCGGCATGCACAATTGCACCGTGAGCCTGTTCGATCGTTTCCGACGCCGCGGGACGCGCATGAGCCGTCCGACAGGCGAGAGCTACACCGGATCCACAAGGGTGCGCGCCGCGGACTCCACCGACCAAGAGCATCTCGAGCAGTTCGTGAAGACCCGGCGCGGTGTCGAGGGGTTCGTCGAGCCGCGTACCGTCGTCAGCGAGGTGACCCTGCTGCTGGTCGCCCATGACGGCGAGTGGACCCGGCGGCGCGTGCCGTCGGCGCAGTGGGCGCACAAGTTCGCCAACAAGCACCAGGTCCCGTCCTACGACGCCGCGGTGGTTGGCGTACCGCAGCGGATGCGCGACTACAACCGGCGCCAGAAGCAGCAGGGTCGGTAGGCACCAGCCCGGGTTCGATCGAAGGCTCGGTCGAAACTGTCGGCGCTGCCATCTAGTCTTTGCCGACGTGGGAGAGGACCTGATGATCTCGGCGCGCGGGCTGCGCAAGTCCTTCGGCGACTTCGAGGCTGTACGCGGGATCGACGTGTCCGTGCGCCCCGGCGTCGCCTTCGGTTTCCTGGGACCCAACGGCGCCGGCAAGTCCTCGACGATGCGGATGATCTGCTGCGTCTCGCCGCCGAGCGGGGGAGAGCTTCGGGTCTTCGGGATGGATCCGGCCAAGAACGGCCCGAAGATCAAGGCCCGTCTCGGGGTGTGCCCACAGGAGGACACCCTCGACGTCGAGCTCAACGTCTACGACAACCTCTTCGTCTACGGCCGCTACTTCGGGCTGCCGAGGGCCGAGGTGAAGGGCCGGATCGAGGAGCTGCTCGACTTCGTCCAGCTCACCGACAAGGCCAAGGCGAAGGTCGACGACCTCTCCGGCGGCATGAAGCGACGGCTGACGATCGCCCGGAGCCTGATCAA
>JALZDD010000012.1 GCA_030862715.1 Actinomycetota bacterium
TTTAGAACCACGAATAACGGGTAAGAGAAGGTTGCCTGCGTAGAAAGGAGTTTGCGCCCATGAGCGCTCTACCATCTCGGGACCCTGATCCTGCGGAGCCGGATCCGCAACGCCCTGCCGAGGTGCCTCTGGCCGATGTCCAGGGCACGCTCGCCTTCGACCTACAGCCACGCCTGGACCCGCCGCAGCCGGACCGCAGCGGACAGGATGACGCACTGCTGGCCGAGCCGATTCCGATCGTCCCCGCTCGCGGCCATCTGAACGCGTGGATCCCACAGTTCGCACAGAAGATCGCCGAGGTCGTCGGCGGGGACCGTCCGGCGAGCCAGCTGGTCCGCTGGACCACCAAGGAGGTCGTCGCCGACCTGCGCTACCGCGCCGCTCTTACGGCCCGTAGCGGGGCGTACGAGCCCGGCCTGGGCCGCCACCAGCCGGTCCGCCCACGCGTCTACCGATGGCACCTGCACGTGGTCACCGACACCATCGTCGAGGCCACCGCCACGATCAAGTACGGCCACGGCTACCGCGCGATGGCCCTCCGCTTCGAGCAGAGCGGTGAGAACTGGATCTGCACCGTCCTCAACTTCGGGCCGTACACATAACCGCGTGGAGCGCTGTACGTACCAGGTACGTACAGCGCTCCACAGGTTGACGCTGAGGGGTTTCAGCCGTTGACGCGGGTGGTGAGGCCGGTCGGGCCGCCGGGGCGGCCGTGGCACTGCTTGAACTTCTTGCCGGAGCCGCAGGGGCACTGCTCGTTGCGGCCGACCTTGGCGTAGGGGTCGTCGGCGTTGCTGACGGTGTTGCCCTGCGCCTCGACCTGGCCCCGCTCGTCCGGGCCGGAGAAGGCCAGGTGCTTGGGGGTGGCAGGCTTCTGCAGGCCCTTGGCGTGGATCTGGGGCGCGTCGGGACTGCGGGTGGGGGCGGCGGCGGGCTGTGCTTTCAGGGCGGCGGAGATGTCCTGGAGACCGCCGGCCTGACCGACGCCGACGGGCGGCTCGGCGAGCGCGCCCTCATGCATCGGACCGGCGTGACGGGTGCCGTCGGGGTGGTAGTGGAACTCCGGCTCAGCCTGTTCGACCTGGACCTCAAGGTTGAACAGGTAGCCGACCGCGGCCTCCTTGATGCCGTCCATCATCGCGGTGAACATGTCGTAGCCCTCGCGCTGGTATTCCACCAGCGGGTCACGCTGGGAGTAGGCCCGCAGCCCGATGCCCTCGCGCAGGTAGTCCATCTCGTAGAGGTGCTCGCGCCACTTGCGGTCCAGCACGGAGAGCACAACCTGGCGCTCGACCTCGCGCATGCCCTCGGAGCCGATCTCCTCCTCGCGGCGGTCGTACGCCTCTTGAGCGTCCTTCTTGAGGATCTCGATCAGCTCGTTGCGGTCGAGGTCGTCCTTGCTGCCGCCGGCCTCAGCGATCAGCTTCTCGGGCTCGACCGAGACCGGCCACATCTGCTTGAGGTCGGTCCACAGCTGGTCGAGGTCCCATTCCTCGGCGTAGTCCTGGGTCGCTCCGGTGACGACGCCGGTGACGACGTCGTCGATGAAGGTGCGGATCTGATCCTCGAGGTCGGCGCCCTCGAGCACCTCGCGGCGCTCGGCGTAGATCACCTTGCGCTGGCGGTCCATGACGTCGTCGTACTTGAGGACGTTCTTGCGGGACTCGAAGTTCTGGCCCTCGACCTGGGTCTGCGCGTTGGCGATCGACTTGGTCACCGACTTGGCCTCGATCGGCACGTCGTCGGGGATCTTCAGGGTGGTCAGGATGCGGTCGACCCACTCGCCCTTGAACAGGCGCATCAGGTCGTCCTCCAGCGACAGGTAGAAGCGGGACTCGCCCGGGTCACCCTGACGGCCGGAACGACCACGCAGCTGGTTGTCGATGCGGCGGGACTCGTGGCGCTCGGTGCCGAGGACGTAGAGACCACCCAGCTTGGTGACCTCGTCGTGCTCGGCGGCGACCTGCTCCTTGATCCGCTCGACGGTCGGCGCCCAGGCCTGCTCGTACGCGTCGGCGGTCTCGCCCGTGGGCTCCAGGCCCTGCTTGCGGAGCTCCTGGTCGGCCAGGAAGTCGACGGATCCACCGAGCATGATGTCGGTGCCTCGGCCGGCCATGTTGGTGGCGACAGTGACCGCGCCCTTGTGGCCTGCCAGCGCGACGATCTTGGCCTCGTCGGCGTGGTACTTCGCGTTGAGGACCGTGTGCGGGACACCGCGCTTCTTGAGGATGTTGCCGAGGTATTCGGACTTCTCCACCGAGACGGTGCCGACCAGCACCGGCTGACCCTTCTTGTGGCGCTCAACGAGGTCGTCGGCGACGGCCTCGTACTTCGCCTCCTCGGTGCGGTAGACGAGGTCAGGCTGGTCCTTGCGGATCATCGGCTTGTTGGTCGGGATCGGGACCACACCGAGCTTGTAGATCTTGTCGAACTCCGACTCCTCGGTCATCGCCGTACCGGTCATGCCGGAGAGCTTCTCGTAGAGGCGGAAGTAGTTCTGCAGGGTGATGCTCGCGAGGGTCTGGTACTCCTCGCGGACCTTCACACCCTCCTTGGCCTCGATCGCCTGGTGCAGGCCGTCGTTGTAGCGGCGGCCGGCGAGCATGCGGCCGGTGTGCTCGTCGACGATCAGGACCTCGTCGTTGGCGACGACGTACTCCTTGTCGCGGCGGAAGAGCTCCTTGGCCTTGATCGAGTTGTTCATGAACGAGATCAGCGGGGTGTTGACCGCCTCGTAGAGGTTCTCGATGCCGAGGTGGTCCTCGACCTGGGTGATGCCCCGCTCGAGAACGGCGATCGTGCGCTTCTTCTCGTCGACCTCGTAGTCGACGTCCCTGGTCAGCGTCTTGGCGATCGTGGCGAACTCGTCGTACCACTTCACGTCGTCCTCGGTCGGACCGGAGATGATCAGCGGGGTGCGCGCCTCGTCGATGAGGATCGAGTCGACCTCGTCGACGATCGCGAAGAAGTGGCCGCGCTGGACCAGGTCCTCCATAGAGGAGGCCATGTTGTCGCGCAGGTAGTCGAAGCCGAGCTCGTTGTTGGTGCCGTAGGTGATGTCGCAGTTGTAGGCCTCGCGGCGCTGCGCCGGGGTCATCTGCGGCAGGATCACGCCGACGCTGAGGCCGAGGAAGCCGTAGATGCGGCCCATCATCTCGGCCTGGAACTTGGCCAGGTAGTCGTTGACCGTGACGACGTGGACGCCCTTGCCGGCCAGCGCGTTGAGGTAGGCCGGGAGCACCGCGGTCTGGGTCTTGCCCTCACCGGTCTTCATCTCGGCGATGTTGCCGAGGTGGAGCGCCGCGCCACCCTGGATCTGCACGTCGTAGTGACGCTGGCCCAGGACGCGCTTGGTGACCTCGCGGACCGTGGCGAACGCCTCGGCCATGATGTCGTCGAGGTCCTCGCCGTTCTCCAGGCGTTGCTTGAACTCGTCGGTCATCCCGCGCAGCTCGTCATCGCTCATCGCGACGAACTCGTCCTCGATCGCGTTGACGGCCTTCGAGATGGCCTCGAGCTCGCGAAGGATCTTGCCTTCGCCGAGGCGAAGGATCTTGTCGAGAATTGCCACGGTGGCGGGCTCCTACTAGCGGCAGACAGATAGCACGCTCACTCTACCCACCTCCCGGTCGCCCACTCACACCAACGGCGCAAGCAGGGGTGCCAGGTCGCCCTTGGGATCGACCTCGATGGCACCCAGGCCCAGCCAGCCGGCGAGCCGTTCGAGCTCGGCGGCCAGCTCGATGGCCGTCTCCACGGGCGCGCCCTCTTCCGCGTACGCACCCTTGACCTGCAGCGTTCCGCTCTTGCGGTCGGCCTTGAGGTCGACACGGCCGACGATGTGCTCGCCGAGGAGGAACGGGAGCACGTAGTAGCCGTGGATCCGCTTGGGCGCCGGCGTGTAGATCTCGATCCGATAGAAGAAGTCGAAGAGCGCCTCGGTGCGCTCCCGCTCCCAGACCAGCGGGTCGAACGGGCTCAGCAGCGCACGGGCCTCGACCCGCCTCGGTAGCCGGGACCCGGAGAAGAGGTACGCCTGCTTGCGGATGCCCTCGACCGCGACCGGCTCCACCTCGCCGGCGTCGATGAGCTGGTTCAGCGCGCGTGTCGTGTCGTCCACGCGCATCCGGAAGTAGTCGGCGATGTCCTTGGCGGTGCCGACCCCGTGGGACCGGGCGGCGCGGCGTACGAGTTCGAGCTGGGCCTCCTCCTTCGACGGCGTCGGCGCGTCGAGGTGGATCCGCGGGATGACCCGCTCGGGCAGGTCGTAGGCGACCTCGAACTGGTCGTTGCGGTGCGAGATCGCCAGCTCCCCGAACATGTAGAGGATGTCGAGGGTCTTGCGGGAGTCGGACCAGTTCCAGCCCCAGTGGTCCTTGCTCTGCGGACCGGCGTCCTCGAGCACCTTGGCCGCCTCGCGCGCGGTGAGCGCCCCCTGCTCGGCCACCAGCGCCAGCACCTTCTCCTTCATCCCCTCGGGCACGCTCCCCCACCACTTCGAGCCCTTCTGGGCCCGGTAGTGGTCCATCCGCCACTGCATGTGCGGCCACAGCTCGACCGGCATGAACGCCTGCACGTGGGCCCAGTACTCGACCATCCTGCGGTCCTCGAGGCCCTTGCTGGCGCGGTGCAGGAGCCCGGTGTCGTACGCCCCCATCCGGCTGTAGAGCGGCATGTAGTGCGCGCGCTGCAGGACGTTGACCGAGTCCACCTGGAGAACTCCGGTGCGCTCCAGCGTGCGCTGGAACGTACGCATCGTCGGCGTGGTGTGGGGCTTGTCGGCGAAACCCTGCGCGGCCAGCGCGATCCGGCGGGCCTGGGAACGGCTGAGTGTCTGAGAGCGAGGCACGAGTCCGACTCTAGAGCCGGTTCCGGACAAGCCCCGTCCGGAACCGGCTCGTCAGAGCGGTCCGAAGACCCTGTCTGGGTCGATCTCGAGCTCCAGGGTCTCCAGCACCCCGAGCAGCTTGCGCTCCTCGAAGCGGAAATGGGACTCCATGATCGCCGCGATGCCCTCGAGGTGCTTCCCGAGGTCTTCGGGAGTGGCGGCCTGGTCGACGGCGGCCTGCAGACCGCCGAGGAGGTGGCCGATCATGGAGTGGTCCTGCTCCAGATACCGGATGGTCTCGCGCAGCTCGGGGTGTGATCGGGCGATCGCCGGGAAGAGCTCCCGGTCCTCTCCCTCGTGATGGCCGGTCAGGGCCGCGCAGAACCCATGACAGAACAGCAGCAGGTCGCGAGCCGCGGGCTCGGCGGGATCTCCCGCGGCGATGGCTTCCTGCGTCACCCGCAGGGCCTTGCGCAGGCGCTCGTGCACGTTGCGCATCTCGTTGCTCCAGGCGATCAGCCTGGTCTTCTCGCCCTCAGTCACGTGAGGGCGAAGGGGACGACAACATCAGTCGTGCTCCTTCGGATCCGGCGCCTCCATGCCTGACACGGTCTGCCAC
>JALZDD010000118.1 GCA_030862715.1 Actinomycetota bacterium
TGGCGACGGCGGCGAAGTTGGAGTGCAGGAGGACGAGCAGGGTCTGGTGCAGCTGGTCGGCCGAGACCTTGCCGGCCTCGTTGGCCAGGTGGATGGCGCCGCTCGCGTCGGAGAGGATCTCGGCGGCCAGGCCGAGCTCCTCGGCACCCACCGCAGTGGCGATGTCGCAGTTGTTGGTCATGAACCCGACGATGGTGACGGTGTCGACGCCCTGCTCGGCGAGCCACTCGGCGACGTCGGTGCCCGCGAAGACGCTGCTCTTGTCCTTGGTCACGCGCTTCCAGGAGGGCTTGACGCGCTGCTCGATCTCGGGGTGCAGGGACCAGCTGGGGCTTCCGACGGCGAAGACCGGAGCGTCCTCGGGCAGCTCGTGCTGAACGACGACCACCGGGAGGTCCTCGCGATAGGCGACGTCGAGCGCGGCCAGGATGTTGGCGAGCGCCTGCTCCCGGTCTGGGGACTGGATCTGCAGGATCCCGTCGAAGTACTCCTGCTGGACGTCGACGACGATCAGGGCTCGGCGGGGCGTGGTCATGGCTGGATTCCTCTGTTCGGGGTTGCGTTGGCCTTCCCCTTCACTCTGGCCGACGCACGGCGGTATCGTGAGTGGCACAAATGACGACTTACGATGAGATCGGGCCAGGATGCGCATCGCCGTACACGCCTTCGACGGCATCACCATGTTTCACCTCGCCGCACCCTTGATGGTCTTCGGCGAGGTCGGCCGCCTGGGCTTGGCCGACGGATGGGATCCAGTGGTGTGGACCGAGGACGGGCGCGGCGTACGAACGGCCGAGGGGCTGCGAGTCGACGACGTCGCGGGCCCCGAGGTCGTCGAGGAAGCGGACCTCGTGGTCCTGCCGTCGTGGCCGAGCGACCTTCCGCCGGCCAGCGCTGCCCTGACCGGCAGGATCCGCGCCGCGCAGGCGCGCGGCAGTCGCATCGCAGGACTGTGCCTCGGCGCGTTCCCCGTCGTCGACAGCGGGATCCTCGACGGCAGAGAGGTCGTCACCCACTGGGGCGCCGTCGACGAACTCGCCCGCCGGCGCCCGGCCGTCACCGTCACCCCGGCAGCGCTCTACCGCGACCACGGCGACGTACTCACCTCGGCCGGCACCGCATCGGCCATCGACGCCTGCCTCTCGATCGTACGCACCCACCTCGGCTCCACCGCCGCCGCCACCGTGGCTCGCCACCTCGTGGTCGCGCCCCATCGCGAAGGCGACCAGGCCCAGTACGTCGACCGCCCCATACCGGATTCAGGGGGCGTGGGCGACCTCGGGCCGACGATCGACTGGGCCCTCGCCCATCTCGACGAACGACTCCACGTCGATGACCTGGCAGCCCACGCCCGGATGAGCCGGCGCAACTTCACCCGCCGCTTCGCCGAGGTCACCGGCACCACACCGGCCCGTTGGGTCCTGACTCACCGTCTCGACGAAGCGCGCCGTCTTCTCGAGACCACGACCTGGCCCATCACCCGCATCGCCGAGGCGTGCGGGTTCAGCAGCGCCGTGACCTTCCGGCAGAACTTCGCGACCGCATTCGCGACGACGCCCACCTCCTACCGCAGACGGTTCGCCCCCTCTGGCGGACCGGCGACCTCCAAGCGGACCACGACGCCCTTGGAGGTCGGGGTGTTGCTGCCCTCGGCAACGCTGTCGAGCGGCACGAGCACGTTGGTCTCCGGATAGTACGCAGCCGCCGAACCGCGGCTCGCCGGATAGGCGACCAGGGTGAACCCGGGTGCCCGCCGTTCGACGCCGTCCTCCCAGACGCCGACGATGTCGACGCGGTCACCGTCGGTCAGACCCAGCTCGGCGATGTCGGCCGGATTGACCATGACGATGCGACGGGCGTGGTGGATGCCGCGGTAACGGTCGTCCATGGCGTACGGGATGGTGTTCCACTGGTCGTGGGAGCGCAGCGTCTGCAGGATCAGGTGACCCGGTGGGGCCTGGAGCCACGTCAGGTCGTTGCGCGTGAAGACGGCCTTGCCGCTCGGCGTGCGGTAGATGCCGGAGTTGACCGGGTTGGGGAGAACGAAGCCGGTCGGATTCTTGATCCGCTCGTTGAAGTCCTCGAACCCCGGCACCACTCGTGCGATCCGATCGCGGATCCGGCCGTAGTCCGCCTCGAAGTCCGCCCACCCGATGCCGTAGCGGCGACCGATCGTGGCCTGCGCGAGGCGCGAGATGATCGCGACCTCGCTGAGCAGACTCTCCGAGGCGGGCTCGAGCTTGCCGCGAGTGGCGTGCACCGAGCTCATCGAGTCCTCGACGGTCACGAACTGCTCACCGCTGGCCTGGACGTCGATGTCGCTGCGACCCAACGTGGGCAGGATCAGCGCGGTCTCGCCGACCACGGTGTGCGAGCGGTTGAGCTTGGTGGAGACCTGGACCGTCAAGCGGCAGTTCCTCAGCGCGGCCTCGGCGACGTCGCTGTCCGAGATCGCCCGGACGAAGTTGCCGGCGACGCCCACGAAGACCTTCGCCTTCCCGTCTCGCATGGCTCGAACACCGTCCACCGAGTCGTAGCCGTGCTTGCGTGGTGGGTCGAACCTGAACTCGGCACCCAGCGCGTCGAGGAAGGAGTCGGGCATCTTCTCCCAGATGCCCATCGTCCGGTCGCCCTGCACGTTGGAGTGACCGCGGACCGGGCACACCCCTGCCCCGGGCTTGCCGATGTTGCCCCGCAGCATGAGGAAGTTGACCACCTCCCGGATCGTCGGCACACCGTGCTTGTGCTGGGTCAGTCCCATCGCCCAGCAGACGATGACCGAGCGGCTGGCCAGCACCTGCTCGTGGACCGCCTCGATCTCCTCGCGGGTCAGCCCGGTGGCCTCGAGCGCCGCCTCCCAGGTGATC
>JALZDD010000119.1 GCA_030862715.1 Actinomycetota bacterium
TCTTCCGCTCCGGCGTTGCCGACGATCAGGCCACCAATCCCGATGCTCGTCATGGCCAGCCCTGTTGCCATTCCGGCCAAGGCGATCTGCTTGCGATGCAACACGATTCCCCCGTGATACCAACGACTCGACAAGTTCTCTGGTCGTGCACAGTAGACCTACAAAGATCGAAACTGTGCGACCACTATCGGGGTGTCGGGCCTCGCTGGCAAGTCCTTGTCATCTATCGTTCGACCGATATAACCCCTGGTAAGAGGTCTGTTCGCCCGGCGCGAACGGCCCGTTCGGCCCTCGTGCGGGGCGCTAGTGTGTTGGCATGGGCGAAGTGATCAGGTTTCCCGGCCATCCGCTGCCGGACCACGACAAGCCGGCACCGCTGTGGCGTGAGGCCGCCGGCCAGGTGATCCGCGACGAGCGTTCCCGCCAGGAGCGCACGCTCGCCGACGTCGCCGGCGATGCCGGTGTCTCGACGCAATACCTCTCCGAGATCGAGCGCGGCCGCAAGGAGCCCAGCTCCGAGGTGCTCGAAGCGGTCGGTGGCGCGCTCGGCCTCGGCCTCGTCGACCTCACCGAGCGGGTCACCCGCACGCTGCGCGCGGGCGCCCGCCCGTCCGGCCCCATGGCTCTCGCCGCCTGACCTCCGCCGGCCAGATCACCCCAGGTCACACTGAAGCGAGCTTGCGGCTCTCCAGCACGGCATCAACCAGGCCGTACGCCACCGCTTCCTCGGCCCCGAGGACGAGGTCGCGCTCGGTGTCGGCGTGGATCTGGTCGGTGCCGTGGCCGGTGTGGCGCGCCAGCAGCGCGTCCATCTCGGCTCGCACCCGGCCGATCTCCTTCGCCGCGACCTGCAGGTCGGTGACATCGCCCCGCTGACCGTCCTGGCCCGGCTGCTGCAGCACGACCCGCGCGTGCGGGAGGACCGTACGCCGCCCCGGCTCCCCCGCGGCCAGCAGCACGGCCGCGGAGCCCGCCGCCTGGCCCACGCAGGTGGTCGCCACCGGAGAACGCAGGAACTGCATCGTGTCGTAGATGCCCAGCATCGCGGTCGGGTCACCGCCGGGAGAGTTGAGGTAGAGCTCGATCTGAGTGTCGGGCGCGTCCGACTCCAGGTGGATCAACTGCGCGATGACCACGTTGGCGACCCCGTCGTCGATCGGCGTACCGAGATAGACGATCCGGTCCGACAGCAGGCGGCTGTAGACGTCGAGCGCCCGCTCGCCACGTGGGGTCTTCTCGATGACCGAGGGAATCGTGTACGAGCTCATCGGGCACCCCCGGCAGCGGAGAGACCGAAGGCGGCGCTGCGCTGCTGCACCGGTGTCACCGACTGCACGTCGTTGAGCACCTCGTCCACGAACCCGTACTCGCGCGCCTCCTCGGCGGTGAACCACCGGTCGCGCAGGGAGTCGTGGTCGATCTGCTCGACACTCTGACCGGTGTGGGCCGCGGTGATCCGGAGCATCTGCTCCGTCATCCGGGCCAGCCGGGCGGCCTGCACCTCGATGTCGGCCGCGGAGCCGCCGATCCCCGCGGACCCCTTGTGCAGCAGCACCTCGGTGTGCGGCAGGACGTAGCGCTTGCCCGGCGTCCCCGCGGTGAGCAGGAACTGCCCCATGCTCGCCGCCATCCCCATCCCCAGCGTGGAGACGTCGTTGGGGATCAGGTGCATGACGTCGTAGATCGCCATCCCGGCCGTCACCGAGCCGCCGGGCGAGTTGATGTAGAGGGAGATGTCGCGGTGTGGATCCTCGGCGCTGAGCAGGAGCAGCTGGGCGCAGATCCGGTTCGCGATCGCGTCGTCCACCTCCTGGCCGAGCACGATGATCCTCTGGTTCTGCAGTCGTGCCGTGAGCTGCTCGTCGAGCGGCCCGGCCGTGATGGGTGTCTGGGTCATGTCTTCGACTCTGAAGGACTCCCCCGCCGCACACCAGCGAATCTGCCGCAGGCAGATCTGCCCACAGCAGCAGAACACCAGCCACCCGATAGGCGGTGTCGATAGGTTGGGGCCGTGCGCTGCGTGATTCTCGACGACTATCAGGACGTGGCGAGGACGTACGCCGCATGGGACTCTCTCGACGGGGTCGAGGTGACGTCGCTGACCGAGCACCTCGGGCCGGACGCCCTGGTCCGGGCGCTCGACGGTGCCGAGATCGTGGTGGCGATGCGGGAGCGCACGCCGTTCCCGGCCGCCGTCCTGGAACGGTTGCCCGACCTGAAGCTGCTGGTCACGACCGGGATGCGCAACGCGTCGATCGATCTCGCCGCGGCGGCTCGGCTGGGGGTCACCGTGTGTGGCACCCCGTCGAGCCCGCATCCTCCGGTCGAGCTGACCTGGGCGCTGATCCATGCGCTGACCCGCCACATCGTGACCGAGGCGACCGGACAGACCTGGCAGCGGACGGTCGGGAGCGATCTCCACGGCCGGACCCTCGGCCTGCTCGGGCTCGGCAAGATCGGGGCTCGGGTCGCGGCCGTCGGACAGGCGTTCGGGATGGACGTGATCGCCTGGAGCCCCCACCTCACCCCCGAGCGCGCCGACCCGCTCGGGGTGCGCGCGGTCGACAAGGCCGCCCTGTTCGCGACCAGCGACATCGTCTCGATCCATCTCGTCCTGTCGGAGGCCACGCGACACATCGTCGGACATGCCGACCTGGCCTCGATGAAGCCGACCGCCCACCTGGTGAACACCTCGCGTGCCGGGCTGGTCGACACCGAGGCGCTGGTCGCCCACCTCGGCTCCGGCACGATCGCCGGAGCGGGCCTGGACGTCTTCGACGTCGAGCCGCTTCCCGTCGACGACGTGCTGCGCCACCTCCCGAACGTGGTCGCCACACCCCACCTCGGCTACGTCACCGAGGACAACTACCGCCGCTTCTACGGCGGCGCCGTCGAGGACATCGCCGCCTGGCTGGCCGGTGACCCGATCCGCACTCTCCTGCCGAAGGAACCTGATGCCTGACCCGATGCAGCACGCCACCGACCTGGCACCGACCGGCACCCTGCGCGCCTCGATCAACCTGGGCAACCCGGTCCTCGCCCAGGGCACCCCGGAGGCACCGAGCGGGGTGACCGTGGACATCGCCCGGGAGATGGCGCGCCGGCTCGGCGTACCGGTCTCCTTCCAGTGCTTCGATGCCGCCCGCAAGTCCTTCGAGGCGCTGCGGTCCGGGGCCGCCGACGTCGCCTTCCTCGCGATCGAGCCCGCCCGGGCAGCCGAGGTCGAGTTCACCGCGCCGTACGTCCTCATCGAGGGTGTCTACGCCGTCGCGGCCGACTCCCACATCGGGACCGCGGGCGACGTGGACCGCCCCGGCGTTCGCGTCGGCGTGAAGGAGGGCTCGGCCTACGACCTCTTCCTGACCCGCACGCTGGAGAACGCCGAGGTCGTACGCGGCGCCGACGGGATCGACGCCTTCCGCGAGCTCGGGCTCGACGTCGCCGCCGGGATCCGGCAGCCCCTCACCCGGCACGTCGCCGCCGACCCCGGTCTGCGGATGGTCGAGCCGCGGTTCATGGAGATCCGCCAGGCCGTGGCGGTCGCGCGGGATCACTCACCTGCCACCGTGAGCTTCCTGCACGAGCTGGTCGAGGACCTGAAGGCCAGCGGCCGGATCGCCGAGTCGCTGGCCGGCTCAGGTCAGGACGCGTCAGTCGCTCCCTGATCAGCGAGCGCTGCGCCGGACGTAGGGCGTGGTGGTGCCGACCTTCGCCAGCCCCGAGCGCTCGAGGATAGGCCGGGAGAACTCGGTCGAGTCACTGTGGATGTAGCGCTTGCCCCGGGCGATGGCGGTGCGGGCGCGAGCGGCGGTGAGGGCGCGGTAGATACCGCGGCCGCGCCACTTCTCCAGCGTCGCTCCGCCCCAGATGCCGGCGAACTCCGTTCCCGGCACCATGTCGATCCGGCCGGCGCTGACGATCTCGCCGTCCGCCTCGGCGACCCACATCTCGCTCTCCCCCGCGGCGATCCCACGCAGCTGGCTCTCGACCCGAGCCTCCGAGGCCGGTGAGCCGAAGACGCCGTCCTGCACGGTGCTGGCGGCGCGTACGTCCTCCTCGCTGGTGACGGCACGCAGGCCGATCCCGTCGGGCAGCGGCACGTCGACGGCGAGCAGCCGGGCCTCGCCGACCATGATCGACTCCGGCTCCTCGTCCACGAACCCGTGCCGCAGCAGCGTCTCGTGCAACCCGGGGGCGTGGTCGTGGCCACGGGTCTTCCACTCGACCTCCTCGATCGCCGGGTCGGCGTCGAAGTGCGCCACCGCCGAGGCGACCAGCTCCTCGACGCCGGCTGCGTCGGCTCCGTCGAGGTCCTGGTAGGAGATGAATCCTCGTCCGCCACCGAAGGTCGCCAGGCGCAGCGGCCCGTGCCGGGTCACCGACACCGCCCCGGAGGTCTCTGCATCGGTTCGCAACTGTTCGTCATAGGCCTTCAGCACGGCGAGAAACCTACGCCGAAGTCGTACGCAGAAGCATGTAGTTATCTGGCCGCCAGCTCCGTTCCCCTCGTGAATGGCGCTTACAAAGAGCGCCCGAAGTGGAAGGGTGAGGACATGCCTCGCTACCTGATGATCCTCGACTACCAAGGCGGCACCGACGAGACTCCCGGCGGGATGGCCGGGTGGAAGCCGGAGGAGCTGCAAGGTCACATGA
>JALZDD010000120.1 GCA_030862715.1 Actinomycetota bacterium
CAAGTGACTTCTCCAATGGTGTTGATAACTGTCGATGACAGGGCACGACGAGTAGAAGTCAGCCTCTGCAGCCCCCCGGTTGCTGTGACTCGCCGTGACGAAGCGGGGAGTCTAGCCACGTCGGATCGCGGGTGCATAGGCGTACGCAGGGCCCTGAAGACCCGCGAAATCGGGCGTAACTTTCGCGGCAACACCTCGTCTTCGAGCACCTATACGGACCCCTTGTGGATCTTCGTCGGGATCGAAACTTGAACGTCTGAGATGCCTGGGCAAGTTGTGGTCATCACGTTGTCCTCTCGGATTCGTGAACAATGTTCTGTAGGCATCTCCACAAGCTGATTCGTTGCGCGATTGCTCACCGCTTTGGGCGGTTTTGTTAGGGTGACCTAACTAGAACCTTGCCGACTTTCTGACAGTGTGTCAGTATCTTTGCCGGACCGACGATCGCCGCCGCCCGACCCTGACTGGAGCACACATGTCCGCCGTCCTCGCCGATGAGATGCCCGACGCTCCACTCTCCGCGCTGATGCGTGAGGGGTCCCGGATCCAGCACACCGCTGCCGAGAGCTCCTCGTTCATGGAGGAGCTGCTGGCCGGGCGGGTCAACGAGCAGGGGTACGCCGACTACCTGTTGCGCCTGCGCAAGGTCTATGTCGCGCTCGAGACGGTGGGCCGGGACCTGGCCGCGACGGATGCCGTCGCCGAGGCCGTCCATGACGTCGCCCTGGAGCGCCTGGCCGCGATCGATGCCGACCTCGCCGTGTGGGCGCCAGGTGTCGGCAGCGACGCCGTGGAGTCGGATGCTGCCGATGCGTACGTCGCTCGGATCGAGTCGACCCGCGCCTGGGGCGGTCTGTATGCCGCCCACCACTACACCCGCTATCTGGGTGACCTCTCCGGTGGCCAGGCGATCGGCCGGCTGCTCGACCGGTTCTTCGAGCTCGACGGTGAGGGCGTGGCGTTCTATGAGTTCGCCGAGATCCCCAAGCCGAAGCCCTACAAGGACGGCTACCGCGCCCGCCTCGACGCGCTGCCCCTCGACCTCGCGGAGAAGATCCGCATCGTCGAGGAGGTCCAGGTCGCTTTCGGCCTCAACCAGGCTCTCTTCGAGGAGCTCGGCGGCAGCCTCGACTCCTATCGCAGGTGAACTAAGGTTCGCTCTCGTGCCCCGTATCGCCGCCGAGAACGTCCCCGAGCACCGCAGACTGGTGCGCGAGCGGATCTTCGCGGCGTTCGCGGAGCTGATGGCCGAGGGCAGCTACGACGCCATCAGCATGTCGAAGCTGGCGCAGCGCGCCGAGATCGGGCGCACCGCGATCTACCACCACTTCAAGGACCGCGACGCGGTGATGGTCGCGTTCGCGACCCACGAGACCTCGGAGTACGTCGCGTCCCTGCAGGCCCAGCTCGCCGCGAGCGAGCAGCCGGCGGAACGGCTGCGGATCTACGTACGCAACCACCTCACCCTCGGCGAGAAGTTCCACATGGGCTTCGGCCCCCAGGTCTACGGCGGGCTCCCCGAGGAGGCGCGCCAGGAGATCCGTGAGCACGTGGTCGCCGTCGAGCAGGTCCTCGCCGAGATCCTCGAGCAGGGTGCCGAGCAGGGCGTCTTCGCCGTCACCGACGTCGACGCCACCCTCGCCCTCGTCCACGCCGTCCTCGGCACCCGCCACCTCCCCGCCGAGCGGATCGAGGAGTTCGTCCTCCGCGCCGTCGGCGCCCTGTGAGTCGCGCGCAGCTAGGTCAGCTAGCCCTGCGGTAGTCCGACGCTGTTCCTCTGGAAGTCCAGCAGCCGCTCGTTCTCGTACGTGATGCGGTCGGTGGTGCCCTCGAGGTCGCGAAACATCTCCTTCAGGGTGCGAATCCCATCGGGCGACTGACGCGCGATGAGCTCTGCCAGCTCGAGAGCGACCGCCTCGGCCTCGTCGGCGGGAGCCGTACGTTGGGCCAGGCCCATCGCGACAGCCTCGTCCGCCCCGACGGGGCGCCCGGTGTAGATCAGTTCCTTGGCGCGAGAGAGGCCGACGAGCTGGGTCAGTCGCGCCGGCCCGACCGGAACGCCCAGCCGAGCCCCTGCCCACGCCAGCTTCAGGTTGTCCCCGGCCACGCGCAGGTCGCAGCCGGCGATGATCTCGGCGCCGGCACCCACGCAGTTGCCGACGCAGACAGCGATCGTCGGCACGGGCACCTGCTCGACGAGCCGGTAGAGCTCCGCGAACGCCTCCATCCGGGCGACCCCGCCCGCTGCGTCCAGGGGTTCGGTGACGTCTGCGCCTGCGCAGAACGCATCAGGAGATGTTGTGGAGAGGATGACAGCGCGAACCTCGCCGTCATCGGACAGCTCTCGCAACGCGTCGATGAGCAGGCGGAGCGTCGGCGTGTCGAGGGCGTTTCGCCTCTCGGGGCGGTTGAGCCGGAGGATCTCGACCTCTCCGCGCCGCTCCCTGATGAGGCTTGTCACGGCCGGTCCACGAAGATGTCGTACTCCAGATCGCCGGTCCCGCCGTACTTCGAGAAGTCGGTGACTCCGGCATCCCGAAGCACGTCCACATCCAGGAACGTGTTGCCGGTGCACTCCCGCGAGGGGCGCCCCAGGATCTCCACCGCGGCGTCGGCGACGATCTCGGGCGTACGCGACCTCTCCACCGCTGCATCTCCGCCGAGGAGGTTCTGCACAGCGGCGGTGGCGATGAGTGTCTCCGGCCACAGGCAGTTGGCGGCGATGCCGTGCTCGGCATACTCCGCCGCCCAGCCGAGCGTCAGCAGGCTCATTCCGTACTTCGCCAGGGTGTACGCCGGGTGTTTGCCCAGCCACTGCGGCGACAGGTTGACCGGCGGCGACAGCGACAGGATGTGCGGGTTGGACGATGCGCGCAGGTGGGGAAGCGACTTGCTGGTGAGCAGGAACGTGCCGCGCAACTGGATCTGCGTCATCAGGTCGAAGCGCTTCATCGGCAGGTCCTCCGTGCCGTCGAGCGCGATCGCGGAGGCGTTGTTGAGCACGATGTCGATGCCGCCGAACCGCTCGACGGTCTGCGCGACCGCGTTCTCCACGGAGGCCTCGTCACGTACGTCCCCCACCACCGCCAGCGCCTGACCGCCGGCCTCCTCGATCTCGGCGGCGGCGGTGTGAACGGTGCCGGGGAGCCGTGGGTCGGGCTTGTCCGTCTTCGCCAGCAGCGTGACGTTGGCTCCGAGCCTGGCCGCGGCGATGCCTACTGCCAGTCCGATGCCGCGACTGCCGCCCGACATGATGATGGTGCGTCCGGTGAGGTTCATGCCTGGGGACATTACAGGTCGCTTGCGGTTGTGGCAGTGTTGTAAATAACACATCGTCTGCGGACGCGGAGCTC
>JALZDD010000126.1 GCA_030862715.1 Actinomycetota bacterium
GTCGAATGCTGTCGAGCTCGGCGAGCTCTTCGGTGGTGTGAACCATGGGTCCTCCTCGGATAGCGGAAGTGCAACCTCAGTGTTGCACTTCCGCGAAGCACATGCAACCGTCCGGTTGCACCGGCCGCCGTCATGAGGCGGCCCTGGATGCGAGCAGGCCGCCGATGCCCGGGATGAGCGCGAGGAGCCAGACGCGGTGGCGACCGCCGGAGACAAGAGCCGCCGCGACGATCGCTGCCGTGTAGCAGAGGCCGTGGAGTGGGCCGACCACGCTGCTGATCTCAGGGCGGTGGGCGGTGACGAGGTTGGCCAGGAGCACCAGGAGGGTGAGGCACTCGATCACACCGATGACCCGAAGAGCCGACCGAGCACTCATGAGACGCCCGTCGTCGAGCCGGGGCGGTAGATCATCAGCACGACGACGACTGCCCAGAGCAGGTTGAAGATCCCGGCGTGCAGCGCGAGGCGTCGCGAGCCGCGCTCGGCCGTGGTGTCCTGGCGACCCAGGGCGTCGAGGAGCCCGGTCTGGGCCGGCAGGATCACGCCGACCAGGAGCGCGGCAGCGAGCGCGGTCAGGATCATCGAGACGATCAGCCAGACATCGGTCAGCACCCCGAGGCTTGCCGCGGTGGCGACTCCGAAGACCGGCACGATCACGGCGATGACGCTGTAGACCCGCGTGATCCGGACCAGCACGGTCACGGTGCCTGCCTTGAGCCCGTTCCCTGGATCGGCGAGCGCCGCACGCAGCGCCGGCGGGAACATGCTCGTGGTGACGGCGACGGGCCCGACCGTCAGGATCGCGGCCAGGACATGGACGGTCAGCAGGAACCCGGTCACGCCACGACCCGCTTCCCGACGACCGGCGTGCGGCCGCGGTCCTGCCAGACGGTGCCGCGACGTTCGTGCCCGAAGAGGTCCTCCACGGCGCCGGCCACGGCGGGGCCGGACGCGCCAGGGACGATCACGTAGCCAGGTCTTTCCGGATCGAGGACCGACATCGCGCTGAGCTCGAGGCCTCGGGTGCCGGACCTGACCACGCCGGGACCCGTGGCCGAGACGAGCTCGACGGCCAACTCCCCTCCCATCGCGTCACTGCCTGCGGCCAGGACCTCGAAGGGAGCGATGACGTCGAGAGGATCGAACCCGTCGAAGAGCACGATCTGAGCGGTTGGTGAGGGCACAGCGTACATCCTGATCGGCTGGTTCAACATGAAACAGTGGCTGTATTGCCAATGACCGGCTGGATCTGGCCAGAGCGGATCAGGCCGCTTCCCCGTGGCAAACTGCGGTCATGCACACCGTTGCAGTCCTCGCCCTCCCGGACGTGATCGCCTTCGATCTGGCCACGCCGATCGATGTCTTCGGGCGCGCTCGCCTGCCCGACGGGCGGGCGGCGTACCGGGTCCTGGTCTGCGGCGCGGAGCCCACGGTCCCGGCGGGACCGCTGAGCATCTCGGTCACCTCGGGACTCGACGAGCTCGAGCGCGCGGACACCATCGTCGTACCAGGCCGGAACGACCCCTGGGTCCCGACGCCTCCGGCGGTCCTCGACGCCCTCCGCGCAGCTGCCGCCAGCGGCACCCGGATCGCGTCGATCTGCGTCGGCGCCCTGACGCTCGCCGAGGTCGGCCTCCTCGACGGCCGCCGAGCGACCACCCACTGGCTCGCCACCGACCAGATGGCCCGTGACTATCCCGCGGTGAAGGTCGACCCCGATGTCTTGTACGTCGACGGCGGCGACGTCCTGACGTCTGCCGGCGCTGCCGCCGGTCTCGATCTCTGCCTGCACCTGGTCCGGCGCGACCACGGCGTGGCCGTGGCCGCCGACTCGTCACGACTCGCGGTGACGCCGCTCTATCGGACCGGCGGACAGGCTCCCTACATCGTCCGCAACCCGCCCCGCTACGCGACGACGACCTTGGAGCGGGTGCTGGCCTGGATCGAGGACAACGCCCACCGCGAGCTCACCCTGAGCGACATCGCCGCGGCCGCGAACACCAGCGTCCGTACGCTGAACCGAAGGTTCCACGACGAGACCGGTCAGAGCCCGATGGAGTGGCTGACCGGCGTGCGGGTCCGGCATGCGCAGGAGCTGCTCGAGACCACCGATCACGGCGTCGAACGGATCGCCCGTCAGGCCGGGTTCGCCAGCCCCACGAACTTCCGTACGCACTTCCGGAGGCTGGTCGGGGTCAGCCCGCGCGACTACCGCACGACCTTCGGGGCGCGCGACGCCTCCGGTGGTGATCCAGCAGCTATCGCTTGATCCGCTCGAGCTTCGTCCAGCCGGTGTAGCCGCGCTTCTCGACCAGACGCATGAGGTCGTGGGCGACCGGGACCTGCTCGACGAACATCGAGTCGAGCAGGGCGACGAGCTCGGGGGGCATGGCCTGGTCGTCTTCGACGTAGGCGGCCCAGTCCTCCGGAGAAACGGCATCGAGCTGGGCGACGATCTGGTCGGCGATGGTCTCCAGGCGCGGGTCGCCGGGCTGCCAGTCGAGCATCGCCTCCAGCTCCTTGTAGGTCTCCACGACCGAGGGATCGTCGAGCTGGCCGGCCTTGCTGCGGATGAAGGCATCCATGCTCTGCGGCTGCTGGGCGGCGACGATGATCCAGGCGTCGCGCTCACCGTCGATGATCCGCTGCGAGATACCGAGCTCCCGCATCCGCCGCAGATAGGCGACCGCCTCCGGCGGGAGGGCGAGCCCGTCGCCGTGGACGAGCCGGGCGATCCGCTCGCGGTGGCCCTGGCGCTCGCGGATCTCGAGACGAAGGCGCTTGTCGATCTCGGCGACCGCCTTCTTGAAATCGTCGTCGCCGGCATCCAGCAGCTCCTTGACACGGGAGAGCGGGACGCCGGCGTCGGCGAGGATGCGGATCTTGATCAGGTCGACCACAGCGGCGGCGTCGTAGCGTCGGTAGCCCGAGTGGTCACGCTCGGGCTCCACCAGCAACCCTTTGGCGTGGTAGTGACGCACTGCCCGGACGGTGACTCCGGCGGCGGCAGCCACCTGGCTGATCGTGAGCATCCCCGAATAGTGGCGGGAACACCCGGGTTTGTCGCGTGGTTTAGGCGAACTTGCGGCGGTAGGCAGCAGTGGCCAGGACGTACGCGACGACCAAGAGGCCGACGCACCAGGCCAGTGCGATCCACAGCTCGTTGCCCAGCGGCTGACCGGCGAAGATCGCCCGGATGGAGTCGACGATCGAGGTGACCGGCTGATGCTCGGCGAAGGCTCGCACCGGGCCGGGCATCGTGTCGGTCGGCACGAACGCCGAGCTGAGGAAGGGCAGGAAGATCAGCGGGTAGGAGAACGCGCTGGCTCCCTCGACCGTGCCGGCGGTCAGGCCCGGGATCACCGCTAGCCAGGTCAGCGCGAGGGTGAACAGGGCCAGGATGCCGACGACCGCGAGCCAGTCGAGCACGCTCGCGCCGGTGCGGAAGCCCATCAGCAGGGCGACGAGCACCACCACGACCAGCGAGATCATGTTCGCGACAACCGAGGTCAGCACATGACCCCACAGCACCGCAGACCTGGCGATCGGCATCGACTGGAACCGGTCGAACATGCCGCCGTTCTTGTCCTGGAACAGACGGTAGGCGGTGTAGGCGATGCCGGAGGCGATGGTGATCAACAGGATGCCGGGTAGCTGATAGCTGACGTAGCTCTCATGGGAGCCGGTGTCGATCGCGCCGCCGAAGACGTACACGAACATGAGCATCATCGCGACCGGCGTGATCGCGGTGGTGACGATGGTGTCGGGGCTGCGGCCGATGTGTCGCAGGGAGCGGCCGAGCAGGACGGCGGTGTCGCCGAAGAATCGGGTGGTCATCGTGACTCCTTCACGTTGTTCGTGCTGGCGGACTTGCCGTTGGACTTGCTGGTGATGGCGAGGAAGATCTCCTCGAGGGACGGCTGCTTCTCGACGTACTCCTGCTTGGCCGGCGGGAACATCGCCTTGAGCTCGGCGAGGGTTCCGTTGGCGATGATGCGGCCCTCGTGGAGGATCGCGATCCGGTCGGCGAGCTGCTCGGCCTCTTCGAGGTACTGGGTGGTGAGCAGGACCGTCGTGCCGCTGTCGGCGAGCTCCTTGACCGCCTGCCACACCTCGATCCGGGCCTCCGGGTCGAGACCGGTGGTCGGCTCGTCGAGGAAGATCACCGGCGGGTTGCTGATGAGGCTCATCGCGATGTCGACCCGGCGGCGCATGCCACCGGAGTACGTCGCGACCTTGCGGTTGCCGGCCTCGGTGAGCGAGAACCGGGCGAGGAGCTCGTCGGCGACCGCGCCCGGGTTCTTCTGGCGCAGCAGCTTGGCGATCAGGATGAGGTTCTCGCGACCGGTCAGGATCTCGTCGACCGCGGCGAACTGGCCGGTGAGGCTGATCGAGCTACGTACGTCGTTGGCCTGAGTCGCGACGTCGAAGCCGTTGACCGTCGCCTGGCCGCCGTCCGCCTTGAGCAGCGTGGCCAGGATCTTCACGGTCGTGGTCTTGCCGGCGCCGTTGGAGCCGAGGAGGGCGAAGATGCTCCCCTTCTCGACGCTCATGTCGACGCCCTGGAGGACGTGTACGTCGCCGTAGGACTTGGTCAGTCCGGCGATCTCGATTGCTGGTGTCGGGTTCATGTCGAATAGCGTCGAGGGTTGACGCTGGGTCAAGGTCAAGCGGAAGTTTCGAACTTTTTCCGCTGGGCCTGATCGGACCCGACTGGAGCGGGAAATGCGCTGGTCGCGGGGTCATTCCTTGTGCAGGCGGCGCCACCCACCGGCCCGGTTGTTGGCCACGATGGCGCGCAGCAGCTCGGTCAGCGCCGGACGGTCGATCGGGTCGTCCCGGTAGATCTGAATGGCTCGCCCGGTGGCGTTGCCATGACCCTGGTTGATGATCCCGGCCGGATCGGGGACCGTCGGGTCGTAGAGGAACAGGTTGATGTGGTCCTTGGTGGCGAGCAGCGCGCACACGTTGCCCTGCAGCACGAAGTAGGGCTGGACCGTCCGCTTGATCGTCTCCTCGATCTCCGGGTCGGCGTCGTGGATGATCTCGCGCAGATCGCGGCAGATGTCGCGCTGCCACTCCGGCAGAGCGTCGAGGTAGCTGTCGACGCCGGCATGGGTGCGGATGGCCATGATCGCAATGTACGCCCGGCCCGCGGGCGCCCGGCAAGCCAAATACACATGTCGATAAATCATCCCTTTGACTTCAAGTACTTGAAGTTCTTAGCGTCTCATGTGTGACTGCATCGACGACTCGGACGTACACGATCCGAGAGGTGGCGACGCTGACCGGACTTCCGGCCAGCACCCTGCGCTACTACGAGACGATCGGGCTGATCTCGCCGGTCAGCCGCGGCGCCAGCAGCGGTCACCGGGTCTATGACGAGACCGACCTGGACCAGCTGACCGGCGTCGCGTGCCTGGCCGCGATCGGCCTCTCGATCGACGACATGAGGACGTACGTCACCAACGGCCGGCTCGGTCGCGAAGGCGCCGCCGAGCAGATCGACATGCTCACCGAGCACGCGGCGCGCCTCGCCAGGGAAGCCGAGAACCTCGAGCTGCGCCGGGCGTACGTCGGTCTCAAGACCGACTACTGGCGAGCCGTCGCGGCCGGCGACGAGGCGCGCGCCGAGGAGATCGGCGCACAGGCACATGCGCTGGCCGGTCAGATCCGCAGCCGCGAGAACCACTGATCCACCACCCATCTCAGACTCAGGAGAACCCCCATGCGCGTCAACGCGTACGCAGCACCTTCCGCCGGCGAGCCGCTGGCACCGATCACCATCGAGCGCCGTGAGGTGGGCGCCAACGACGTCCTCATCGCGATCGAGTACGCCGGCGTCTGCCACTCCGACATCCACACCGTCAACGGTGACTGGGGCCCACAGCCGTTCCCGGTCGTCCCCGGCCACGAGATCGTCGGCCGCGTCACCGAGGTCGGCTCGTCGGTCACCAATCACAAGGTCGGCGACCGCGTCGGCGTCGGCTGCTTCGTGAACTCGTGCCGCGAGTGCGACAACTGCCGCAACGGCGACGAGCAGCACTGCTCGACCCCCGGCGGCGGGGTCGGGACGTACGCCGCGAAGGACCGCGACGGCTCGTTCACCCAGGGCGGCTACTCGACCCACGTGGTCGTCGACGCCCACTTCGCGCTCAAGGTGCCCGAGGGCATGGACGCGGCGGCCGCGACGCCGCTGCTGTGCGCTGGCATCACCACGTACGCGCCCCTGAAGAAGTGGGGCGCCGGTCCGGGCAAGAAGGTCGCGATCGTCGGCCTCGGCGGGCTGGGCCACATGGGCGTCCAGATCGCGCACGCGATGGGCGCCGAGGTAACCGTGCTCTCGCAGTCGCTGAAGAAGCAGGAGGACGGGCTGCGCCTCGGTGCGGACCACTACTTCGCGACCTCCGACCCGGCGACGTTCGAGCAGCTGGCCAGCTCGTTCGACCTGATCGTGAACACCGTCAGCGCGAAGATCGACCTCGACGCCTACCTCGGCCTGCTCGCCGTGGACGGCACCATGGTCAACGTCGGCGCCCCGGCGGAGCCGCTGAGCGTCAACGTGTTCTCGCTGATCACCAACCGCCGCAACTTCGCCGGCTCGATGATCGGCGGCATCGAGCTGACCCAGGAGATGCTCGACTTCTGCGCCGAGCACGGCATCGGCTCCGAGGTCGAGGTGATCTCGGCGGACCAGATCAACGAGGCGTACGCCCGGGTTCTGGCCTCCGACGTGCGCTACCGCTTCGTGATCGACACCGCGACGCTCGGCTGAGCGCTACGGGAGGGCGAGCGGGTCTCGCCCTCCCGGCCGGCCGAGCGCGTCGACGATGGCCGCGAACGCGACCGCGTGGCCGCGGGCGTTGCCGTGGATGCGGTCGCGGGCGTAGATGTCCGGGTCCGCGGCCAGCGGGTGGTGGTGCGTGTCGATGTGGATCCCGCCCAGGCTCCGCGTGGTCTCGGCGGTGATCCGGTCAAGGGTGTCGAACCGGTCGGCCATGTCCGCGGCCTCCTCGGCCCTCACCAGCCCGGACCGGGCGAGGTCGAAGAGCCCGACGGTGAGCACGACGGCACCACTCTCGGCCAGCGGCCGGAGCAGCAGCTCGAGCTCCGTGCGCAACCGGTCCGGGTCGTACGGATTGAAGGCGTCGTTCCCGCCGGCACTGATGAGCACCGCGTCGGGCGCGAAAGCCAGGGCCGGCTCGAGCTGCACCTCCCGGATCTCGGAGACGGTCAGGTACGGGACGGCGAGATTCACCGCCTCGAAGCCTGGGCGGGTGCTCGCCAGCGCGCCCACCAGGCGCTCGGCGAAGGGCTCGTCGCGGTAGCCGTCGAGCGGGCCGCGCACGCTGGCGGTGACGCTGTCGCCCAGCACCGCGAAACGGCGCCACGGGTGGTGGCGGAGTCGTTCGGCGGCGGTCTCGGGGTCGATGCAGTAGGGATCTGCAGCTTCCAGGTCGAAGCTGCAGGGCCGCTCGCGGGTCTCGGTCATCGGGTGCCTCCTTCGTGGACGGGGCCGGGCACACGATCAGATTAAGCGCACGATCGTACGTTATGCAATAGCGATCGTTCGTGCGCTAAACTCGGCTCATGGCAGGACGTGCATCCGCGCAGGCGGCACTCGAAACCCGACGGAGCGTGGTCAAGGCAGCCGCCGACCTGGCTTCGGTCGAGGGACTGGACAGCGTGACGATCGGGCGGCTGGCGGAGATCGTCCAGATGAGCAAGTCGGGCGTGATCGGCCAGTTCCGCACCAAGGAGACACTTCAGCTGGCGACGGTCGAGCTGGTCTTCTCCGACTTCCGCACCCGGGTCTGGGAGACGGTGAAGCGGTTCCCGCGAGGTCTCCCCCGGCTCCTGGCCTCGTGCGACGCCTGGACGGAGTACGCCGCCGACCCCGGCTACCCCGGCGGATGCCTGATGACTCAGGCGACCTACGACTACGACGGGCGCGACGGCGCCGTCCACGAGAGGCTGCTCGAGGGCCGCAACCAGTGGCGGGAGACGTTGCGAGCCGACCTCACCACCGCCGTCGAGGCCGGTGACCTGCCCGAGGACACCGACATCGAGTCGGTCGTGTTCGGGCTCGAGTCGCTCGCCTCGTTCATCACCCCGGCCCGCCTCCTCCACGGCGACACCCAGGCCGCCGACCGCGCCTATCAGGGCATGCGGCGGATCATCGGGGTCCCGGAGTAGGTCCGGCTGGCGGCGCGGCCGCGATGCCACGGACCGCGTGCTCGAGGGAGTGCAGGGCGAGCTGATCGGTGATGCGGTCGGCTTTCAGCAGCAGCGCCCCCGGCAGGGTGACGACGCAGTGGCGCACGATCGTGACGGCCGCACGGTCGCCTCGCTCCCACAGGGCGGAGGCGAGCTCGACGAGGAGGGCGCCGAGCTCCTTCTGGAGCTGGAGCAGCTGCGTACGTCCCTCCTCGTCGAGCTCCGAGGTGAGCAGATCGTCCGCGGTGGCGGCCAACAGGAGCCGGGCGCCGTCCTCGTCGTCCTTCGCGTACGCCGCGGGGGCGAGCGCCGCCGCGACCAGCGCCGCGGTGGCGTCGCCCTCGCGCATCGCCTCCGCCACTCGATCGCGCTGGAACGTGAGGAAGCGATCGGCCTCCTCGGCCCAGACCCGGGCCAGGAGGCCGTCGCGGGACCCGAACGCGTGGTAGACCGCTCCGTTGGACGCACCCGACGCCGAGCTCAGCGCCCGGATCGTCAGGCCGTCGACGCCTCGCCCGACCCAGAGGTCTCGGGCATGCCCGAGAAGGTCATCGAGGTCGTACTGTCGTGGACGTCCCATGACGGGATCAGGCAGCGTCGTCATTGCCGGCGCCGAGCGCCTTGACGACGTCCGCGAACATCCGGGCCTTGATCGTGCCCAGCGTGGCGCGGTCCTTGCCCGCGAGGTCGCGTACGAAGCCGGTGGCCGTCTCGTGCAGCTTCTCCGACGAGGCGGTGGCGTCGACGATGCCCGCTGCCGCGGCGTCACCTCCGCCGTAGCGCCGCCCGGTCGCCATCGCGTCGAGCGCCGTGCGCGGGGTCAGCTTGCTGGTGACGAGTGCATTCATCCCCACGGTGAAGGGAATGTGGATGTCGACCTCGGGGAAGCAGAAGTAGCCGCGGTCCTCACGCATCACGCGGTAGTCGTGCGCCATCGCCAGCATCGCGCCCGCGCCGAACGCGTGCCCGTTGACGGCGGCGACCGTCGGGACCGGCAACGTGAGGATCCGCGCGAAGATGTCCTCGACCCGGGCGACGTACGTGTCGTGCTGGTCGAGGTTCTGACCCAGCCACTCCAGGTCGAGCCCGTTCGAGTAGAACTTGCCGCCCCCGATCGTGACCAGCACCGCCGGCTCGGTCGTCGACTCGATCTGGTCAAGCGCTGAGCCGACGGCCTCGAGCCAGTCGGGTGAGAAGCGGTTCTCGTCGTCCCCGAGATCGAGTGTCCATACCGGTCCGTCGTTGGAGATGGTGACCACGCTGCTGCTCCTTAGTCTGTGACCCGCTCGTCGCACTACTGGGTCTGGCTTCTGCCTCGACGATAACAGAGCGCCGCTCTGAAACCAGTGGAGCATGGCGTACGTCACTCGCGTGCGCCCGTCGCCCGCCGGACTAAGGTGAGGGACATGAGCATCCCGGTCGCGTTGCCCGATCTCGCCTCGAGCCTCAAGCGGTTCGGCAGCGGTTTCCTGCTGACCACCGCGGGCGAGCGGATCAAGGTCGTGGTCGTGGACCCGGTCGTCGAGGGCTCGACGCTGCGGATCTCGGATCCGGGTGGCGGCACCCGCGCGAACCTCGCCACCAACCCGGTGCTCACCCTGACGTACGCCCCGCTCACGCCGCGCGACCATGCGCTGATCGTTGACGGCACAGGCCGGGTCGACGGCTCCGATGTCGTGGTGACGCCGACCGGCGCCGTGTTGCACCGGCCGGCATCGCACGCTTCCGGGCCGGTCTCAGAGGACGGCTGCGGGCAGGACTGCCGACCGGTGTGAGCGACCGGTCAGATGATCGCGACGGCGTTCGCCGGTGAGCCGGTCGCGCCGATGACGTTGAGCGGCTTGACGCTGAGGAAGGCCTCCCAACGCTGCAGGTCGTCCATGCGGCGGGCCAACGGCCCGAGCCGCCACAGCTCACCGAGCGGCATGCCGAGCTTGGCCAGGAACTCCTGGTGCATCATGCCGCGGTCGTTCGGCGCCGACTGGACGAAGGGCGAGCCGGGCACGGCCGGCAGGCACTCGACCGCGAAAGTGTCCGCCGCGAGCAGGGCGAGACCGGAGTCCCAGGCCCAGTCGAGCACCTCCTCGCTCTGCGCGATGCCCGTGGCGCGGCCGAGGGCCTGCTGGGCCAGCTTCTGCTCGGCGGTGAGCTCGAGGAACCACTCGCACCATCCGGTGTGGAGCATGACGACGTCACCGGCACGCAGCTCGATCGCCTGCGCGGTGAGCGCCTGGTCGATGTAGTCGTACGGGATCGGCTGGCCTGCCTCGTGGTCGAGGGTCTCCTCGCGCCGGGTGAGGAGGCCGGCGATGTCCACCAGGACTCCCCGGCTGACGATCGGGCGGTCGGCCCACACCTGGATGCCGATCTCCTCGGTCCCCGGGATGATCAGCTCGTCGGCGGTGCCGGCGTAGAACCCGACGTCGTCAGCCCGCCGGTGACGCAGCCCGTCGACCTGGGTCGAGGACTGGAGGTAGTAGCCGTCGAGGTAGTCGTCGCGGTGGGCTGGGTGGTTGCCGTAGATGACGTGCTCGGCCGGCTTCTCGGCACTGGACATCCCGGGCATGAACGCGTTGATCGGGTAGTCCAGCCCGAAGGTCTCGCCCAGCTGGACGAGACCGGCCGCGGCCACCACGCTCTCCTCGTCCGCGAACGACGGCGTGCCGCGCCACGGGTCTTCGAAGAGCTCCCAGGAGGTGCCCCGCAGCGGGCCTGGACGGTCGTGGAGCTCAGCCCTACTCGGGCGGTCGTGCGTGGTCACGGGGGATCCGTTCGTCTCTCAGCCCGGCAGGATGCCGGGGGCCACCAGACGGCTCATCTCAGTATCTCGCGCCTCGCCCTGCCCTAGGGTCGTTCCTGTGCCCGACAACTGGCTGAACGAGACCCGCGAGTCGTACGACACCGATGCCGCCGGCTATGCCGAGAAGGTACGCGGCCTGCTGGACGATCGTCCGTACCTGCGCGCGGGTCTGGCGGTGTTTGCCGAGGCCGTGCGTGAGGGCGGGCCGGTGGCCGATGTCGGCTGCGGCCCGGGGTACGTCACCCGGCACCTCCACGACCTCGGCGTGGACGCGTTCGGGATCGACCTCTCCCCCGAGATGATCGCCATCGCCCGGCAGGACCACCCTGACCTCGGATTCGAGGTCGGGTCGATGACCGATCTGCCGCTGGCGGACGGCTCTCTGGGCGGCGTACTCGCCTTCTGGTCCGTCATCCACGTCCCTGACTCGGCGGTGCCCGGGGTGTTCGAGGAGTTCCGGCGGGTGTTGCGTCCCGGCGGATCGGTGCTGGTCGGGTTCCACGTCGGCGACGAGACTCAGCGTTCGACCACCGGCTACACGGGGCGCGCGATCAACGTCGACACCCACCGCCGTACGCCCGAGCAGATCTCCCAGTGGCTGCGCGAGGCCGGGTTCGGCATCGAAGCCGAGCTCCTCATGCGGCCCGACGACGAGGTTCCGGGCGCGATCGTCTTCGCCCGGAAGCCTCTCTCCGCCTGATCAGGAACGACGAAGGGTACGGAGCGCCTGCCTCGCCAGAGCCCTCGAGCACCCCTGGCCAGGTGTCGACGGCGATCGCGCCTGACGCCTGTCGAGGCGCTCAGCGGCGACGGAAGAGCCCGAACCGACGACGTCGCCGATCACCCGTGACTTCCACTTCGCGAGGCTTCCTGCGGCGGGCCGCGCGACGGTCGGCCCATTCGGCCACCGTGGTGTCGGGGTCGCGAGGCATCGTGATCAGCGGCGGCCCTGCCGGCAGTTCATAGCGTGCGCGGATCACGCGCGCGTTGAAGTCGTCGATCTCGCGACGTACGGCCTTCTCGTCTGCCAGCTGATCCAGGCGCGCGTCCAGCGCGGCATCGTCCTTGCGGAGCTGGATCGACGGTGGCAGCAGCGCGACGTGCTCACGCTCGATGAGGCTCCTGATCCACCACTCCGGGTCGTGCTGGTCCGGCAGGCCGATCGGCTCACCGCTGCCGGGCAGGTCGTCGAAGTCACCGCGCGCGATCGCCTTCCGGATCTGGAAGTCGGCGAGGAGGGCGACCGCGACCGCGTCGTCGATCGCGAAGGCGTACGGGTCGTGGGGCAGCACCATTGGTCACCTTCACTCCATCGACTGCGGATATGAGTCACCTGTATTATGTCACGCGTATTGAAACGACGAAGGGGAACGGGCGATGCCGAAGCAGGTCGACCACCGCGAGCGACGAGAAGCGATCGCCCACGCGATGTGGCGGGTGGTCGAGCAACAGGGCTGGCCGCGAGCGACCATGCGCGAGGTCGCCCGCGAGGCGGAGGTCTCCCTCGGGCAGCTTCAGCACTACTTCTCGTCCCGGACCGCGATGCTGACCTTCGCGATGGAGTTCGCCGCCGAGCAGACGTCGGACCGGGTCGCGCGCGGCCTGACCGGTCTCGACCAGCCGCCACACCCCCGGGACGTGCTGCGGGTGGTTCTCACCGAGATGCTCCCGCTGCACCCCGACGCTCGCGCCACCAGCCGTATGAACGCCGCGTACGTCCTCGAAGCGCTGCACGACCCCGAGCTGCGCGAGGTGGCCAGCTTCGGCCTGCGCCAGGGTCGCGACATGGTCGAGCGCCTCATCCGGGAGGCGATGGCCGACGGACACATCTCCGCCGACCGCAACCTTGCGATCGAGACGGACCTCATCCTCTCGCTCACCGGATTCACGCCACTGCTGGAACTCGGCGTGATCAAGCCCGAGGCCGCGCTCGCAGCCATCGACCAGCACCTGGACCGACTCTTCACGCCCACGTCATGACGCCCGCCCAGGGACTCGCCGCCGATACTGTCGTCACCTCGAGCGGATCGTCGAATATCGGTGCTTCCGGCGGGGTTGCTCTCACTATGGTGGCCCCCGTGCTGGTAGGCCGGGACGAGGAGAAGCAGCAGGTCGATCGGCTTCTGAGGGAGGCCGGCGAGGAGCGCGGTGGTGCACTCGTGGTGCGCGGAGAGCCGGGCATCGGCAAGTCCGTCCTCCTCGACTACGCGGTCTCGACCGCGCGGCAGCAGGGGATGGGGTTGGTTCGAGGTTCGGGAGTCGAGTCCGATGCCAAGCTGGTCTACGGCGGACTGCACCAGCTTCTCTACCCGCACCTCGACCGAGTGGAGACGCTGCCTGCGCCGCAGGCAGCGGCGTTGCGGGTCGCTCTGGGCCTCGCCGAGGGGGATGAGACGAACCACTTCCTGGTCTCGGCCGGGACGCTGGGCCTGCTCGCCGACCTGGCGGAAGAGACGCCGCTGCTCTGCGTCGTCGACGACCTCCAGTGGATCGACCAGGAGTCGGTGGCGGTCCTCCTCTTCGCAGCCCGTCGCCTGAGCGCCGATCGCGTCGCCATGCTGTTCGCCGTACGCGAGGCCTCGTTGCCGTTCGAGACCCCGAGCATCGACGTGTTGCACCTCCCGCGGCTGACCGCCGACGATGCCGGCCGGCTGCTCGACGAGCGGACGCCGAGGTTGGCAGAGCCGCTGCGGGCCCGGGTGATCGAGGAGTCCCACGGCAACCCGCTGGCGATCCTCGAGCTCAGCTCGGGCCACGACGACGCCCTCGATCACGCGGATGCGGCTGGACGCGTAGGCACGTTGCCGGTGGCGCACCGGGTCCAGGACGTCTTCCGTCGGCAGATCGCGGCGCTGCCCATGGAGACCGGCCGCGCGCTCCTGGCGGTCGCCGCGGACGCGGGGGCGCCGCTGACGACGATGCTTCGCGTCATCGAGGCCCTGGGTGGCGCTGCCTCCGATCTGGACCCCGCCGAGCGTGCCGCCCTGATCCAGATCGGGAGCAAGGTGACCTTTCAGCACCCTCTGGTGCGCGCGGCGGCCTACCAGGGCGAGCCGCTGCACCGCCGGATCGAGGTGCATCACGCGTACGCCGAGGTTCTGTCCGACGCGACCGACGCGGACCGCCGTGTCTGGCACCTGGCCGCCGCCACGACCTCACCTGACGAAGCCGTGGCCGCCGAGCTCGAGGCCGCGGCCGAACGGTCGCGGCGCCGTGGTGCTGCGATGGCGGTGTCGGCGGCCTTCGAGCGAGCCGGGCGACTCAGCGTCGGCCAGCAGTCGATGGGGCGACGTATCGCGGGAGCCGCGCAGGCTGCTTTCGACGCCGGCAAGCCCGATCGCGCCTCCCGGTTGGCCACAGAAGCGCTGACGTTGGCGACGGACCCGGGTGTCCGGGCCGAGGCCATCTATGTCCGAGGCGCCGTGGCGTACGAGCGAGCGTCGCCGCGGACCGATGCCGAGCTGACCATCGAAGCGGCCACGCTGGTCCGCGAGACCGACCCCGAGCGCGCCGCGCTCACCCTGTACGAGGCGGTCCACGCCGCTCGACACGGCGCCGCCCACGATCTCTTGGATCAGGCCGCGGACCTGATGCGTGACCTCACCCCGCCGCCGCACTGGGCCCCGGTGGTGGATGCCCTCGTCGGCTGGCAGGAGCTGTTCGCGGGCCGCCCAGACCTGGCCGTCGGTCCGATGCGGGCCCTCCAGGCGGCGGGCGACAGTGAGGAAGCGCGCCTGATGCGCGGCATGACCGCCGGCATCGGCGGACTCCTGATCGGCGACGAGGACGACGTCGTCACCGAGATGGAGGAGTTGCTGGCGCAGGTCCGTACGTCGGGAGCGCTGGCGTGGGTCCCGTACGCACTCAACGCACTCGCGCTCGCCCGGCTGCAGCGCGGCGAGTTCGCCGATGCGCACGCGTGCGTCGCCGAGGGCGCCGAGATCGCGGACGAGCTCGGCAACTCGACCGAGAGTCTTGCGCACCGGTCGATCGAGATCTGGCTGCATGCAGTACGGGGTGAGGAGGACCGCTGCCGAGATCTCGCCGCGCGGGTGCTGCCCGAGGCGCAGACCCGACACCGGGTCAATGCTGAGTTGGCGGGCTGGGGCATGGCGATGCTCGACCTCTCGGCTCGCCGGTTCGACGCCGCCCTCGAGGGGCTCGAGGAGGTCTGCCGCGGACTTGCCCGCCGAGATGTGGTCAGGCGTGCGGTACCCGACCTGGTCGAGGCTGCCGTACGCAGCGGAGCGCCGGACCGGTGCCAGGAAGAGCTGACGGAGTTCGCGCGTTGGGCCGAGCACGTGGACCGTCCGACCACCACCGGCCTCCTCCTGCGGTCTCGCGCGCTTCTCGCCGATGATGCCGAGGCCGACGGGCTGTACGCCGAGGCGCTGCGTCTCCACGAGCAGCACGCTGGGCCGTACGATCTTGCCCGCACTCGCCTGGTCTACGGCGAGTGGCTGCGCCGGCGCAGGCGCCGGACCGAGGCGCTGGCCCGCCTCGAGGCCGCGAGCTCGGACTTCGACCGCCTGGGCGCGAGGCTGTGGGCCGAACGCGCTCGCGGCGAGCTGAACGCGCTGGGTGGGGCTCGGGAGGAGCAGCGTGCCGGCGGGCCGCTCACTTTGCTCACCCCTCAGGAGTGGCAGATCGTCCAGCTGGCTGCGGCGGGACGTACCAACAAGGAAATCGCCGCCAAGCTCTACCTCAGCCCCCGGACGGTCGGCCACCACCTCTACAAGGCCTATCCGAAGCTCGGGGTCACCGCCCGCAGCGAGCTGGCCAAGCTCACCGGTCATCGGACCCCAGACACCAGTCATCGTGACTGATGCGCCGTCGTGCTCACTCTCCATAGCGTTCTCTTCAGGAATCAGCCCGAGAAACGTCCGCACCACTCAAGGAGAGTCACCCATGACGCAGTACTTCCTCAGCCTCCCCCACGACTCCAGCGAGGAGCCGACCATGGAGAACATGGACCCCGCCGAGCTGGAGCAGCTCATCGCGGAGGTCGATGCCTTCAACACGGCGCTGCAGGAGACCGGGGCCTTCCTCTTCGCCGGCGGCCTCCAGCCGCCCTCGAGCGCGACCACCGTCGACGCCACCTCCGACAACCCCACGTTCACCCCCGGCCCGTTCGTCAAGGCCGACGAGTACCTCGGCGGGTTCTGGATCATCCAGGCCGACAACGACGACGACGCGATCGAGTGGACCAAGCGCGCGTCGAAGGCGCTGGGCAGCCGCGTGGAGGTCCGTGCCCTCCAGGAGGCGCCGGCCAGCTGAACCAGCCACCTACGCGGAGCGGCCGGTCCCCACGGG
>JALZDD010000171.1 GCA_030862715.1 Actinomycetota bacterium
GGCTCTGCTGAGCCTTGGTCACCTCGCCGACCCTACTCAGCACGACGGGGATGTTCTTGGTGCGCTTGTGGGTGCGCATCCAGCGGAGCACGTCGAAGCCGCCCTCCGCCAGCGGCAGGTCCAGGACGACACAGTCGACCTCGCGGTCGGCCAGGACCGCCTGAGCCTCCTCGGGGGACGCGCCCAAGACCGTCTCGACCTCGTCGACCGAGCCGAACAGGGCCTCCACGACGGCACTGGTGCCGGGGCCGGACTCGTCGCTGCCGCCGCTGACGACCAGGAGGACCTGGTCAGCGCCCCTGTCGGCGGCGTCCTGCGGAAGCGGAGCCCGAAGCGATGAGACCTGCTCACCGACGGCGGGTGTCGGGATCTGGGCATCGATCGTCCCGGCGCTGATCCTGGGGACGTACAGCGTGAAGGAGCTGCCGTGCCCAGGGTCGCTCTTGACCTGGATCTCGCCGCCGATGAGGTGGGCGACCTCGCGGCTGATCGACAGGCCGAGGCCGGTGCCGCCGAACTTGCGGCTGATCGTTCCGTCGGCCTGCTGGAACGCCTCGAAGATGACCTTCAGCTTCTCCGGCGGGATGCCGATGCCGGTGTCGACCACAGAGAACGCCAGCACCGCGTCAGCCTGCTGCAGGCTGGGTGTCGAGAAGCGCTCGCCGGAGGCGTTGCGGATCAGCAGCCGGACACCGCCGCTGTCGGTGAACTTCACCGCGTTGGAGAGCAGGTTGCGCAGCACCTGCTGCAGCCGGTGCTGGTCCGAGCGGAGCACCCGAGGCACGTCGGGGTCGACGCTGACGATGAAGTCGAGGTCCTTCTCGGCGGTCAGCGGCCGGAAGGTCGCCTCGACGTACTCGACCACCGAGGTCACCGCGACGTCGGTGACGTGGACGTCCATCTTGCCCGCCTCGACCTTGGACAGGTCGAGGATGTCGTTGATCAGCTGAAGGAGGTCGGTGCCGGCGCCGTGGATGGTGCGGGAGTACTCCACCTGGCGGGAGTTGAGGTTGCCGTCGACGTTGTCGGAGAGCAGCCGGGCCAGGATGAGCAGCGAGTTGAGCGGTGTGCGCAGCTCGTGGGACATGTTGGCCAGGAACTCGGACTTGTAGCGGGACGAGAGGGCGAGCTGCTCGGCGCGCTCCTCCAAGCCACGCCGGGCGTCCTCGATCTCGAGGTTCTTGATCTCGATCGCCTGGTTCTGGTCGGCGAGCTGGCGCGCCTTCTCCTCGAGGGCCGCGTTGGTCTGCTGCAGCTCCACCTGCTGACGCTCGCCCTCGTCCTGCTTGTCCTGCAGCTCGGCGGCGAGACGCTGCGACTCGACCAGCAGCTCCTCGGTGCGCGAGCTGGCCATGATCGCGTTGAGCGAGACCCCGATCGACTCCGCGAGCTGCTCGAGGAACTGCATGTGGACGGCGCTGAACGGCCGGAACGAGGCCAGTTCGACGACACCGATCACCTTCTCCTCGAACGCCACAGGGAGCACCACGATCGAGGTGGGTGCCGCCGACCCGTGTCCCGAGGAGATCCGCAGGAATTCGGCCGGCACGTCTCGCACGATGATCGGCTGACGGTCATACGCCGCCTGCCCGACCAGTCCCTCGCCGAGCGCGAAGACGTCGGGGACGTCGGGGCCGGGCTGGTAGCCGTAGGAGGCGATCCGGCGCAGGACCTTGGCGCCGCCGTGCTCGGAGGTCTGGTCGGTGAGGAAGATCGAGCCCTGCTGCGCGCCGACCAGCGGGGTGAGCTCGGAGACGATCAGCCGGGCGACCTCGAGCAGGTCTCGACCGCCCTGCATATGGCCGGTGAACCGGGCCAGGTTGGTCTTGAGCCAGTCCTGGTCCTCGTTGGCCCTGGTGGTCTCCCGCAGCGAGTCGATCATCTCGTTGAGGTTGTCCTTCAGATCGGCGACCTCGCCGGCGGCCCCGACGGTGATCTGCCGGCTCAGGTCGCCCTGGGTCACCGCGGCGGAGACCTCGGCGATCGCGCGGAGCTGGGTGGTCAGCGTCGACGCGAGCTGGTTGACGTTCTCCGTCAGTCCGCGCCAGGTGCCGGAGACGTCGGCGACCTCGGCCTGGCCGCCGAGCTTGCCCTCGGTGCCGACCTCGCGGGCGACACGGGTGACCTCGTCGGCGAACGATGAGAGCTGGTCGACCATGGTGTTGACCGTGGACTTGAGCTCGAGGATCTCGCCGCGGGCGTCGACGGTGATCTTCTGGGTCAGGTCGCCGCGGGCGACGGCGGTGGTGACCTGGGCGATGTTGCGGACCTGGGAGGTCAGGTTGGAGGCCATCGAGTTGACCGAGTCGGTGAGGTCCTTCCAGGTGCCGGCCACGCCGCGTACGTGGGCCTGACCACCCAGCGATCCCTCGGTGCCGACCTCGCGGGCGACACGGGTGACCTCGTCGGCGAAGGTACGCAGCGTGTCGACCATCGCGTTGAGGGTGCCGGCCAGGGCGGCGACCTCACCGCGGGCCTCGATGGAGATCTTCTGCGACAGGTCGCCCTGCGAGACCGCCTTGGAGACCTGGGCGATGCTGCGGACCTGGTTGGTCAGGTTGGAGGCCATCGAGTTCACCGAGACGGTCAGGTCGCGCCAGGTGCCGGCGACACCCGGCACCTGGGCCTGGCCGCCGAGCGCGCCCTCGGTGCCGACCTCGCGGGCGACACGGGTGACCTCGTCGGCGAACGACCCGAGCTGGTCGACCATGGTGTTGATGGTCGACTTGAGCTCGAGGATCTCGCCCTTCACGTCCACGGTGATCTTCTTGGACAGGTCGCCCATGGCCACGGCGGTGGTCACGTCGGCGATGTTACGCACCTGGCCGGTCAGGTTGGCGGCCATGAAGTTCACGTTGTCCGTCAGGTCCTTCCAGGTGCCGGCGACGCCCTTCACCTGGGCCTGGCCGCCGAGCTTGCCCTCGGTGCCCACCTCACGGGCCACGCGAGTGACCTCGTCGGCGAAGCTGCCGAGCTGGTCGACCATGGTGTTGATGGTCGACTTCAGCTCGAGGATCTCGCCGCGGGCGTCCACCGTGATCTTCTGCGACAGGTCGCCGTTCGCGACCGCGGTGGTCACCTTGGCGATGTTCCGCACCTGGGCGGTGAGGTTGGCCGCGAGGCCGTTCACGTTGTCGGTGAGGTCCTTCCACGTGCCGGCGACGCCCTTGACCTGCGCCTGTCCGCCGAGCTTTCCTTCGGTGCCGACCTCGCGGGCGACACGTGTCACCTCGGACGCGAACGAGTTGAGCTGGTCCACCATGATGTTGATGGTGTTCTTCAGCTCCAGGATCTCGCCCCGCGCGTCGACGGTGATCTTCTGGGAGAGGTCGCCCTTGGCGACGGCCGTCGTGACCTTGGCGATGTTGCGCACCTGCGCCGTGAGGCCGGAGGCCATCGCGTTCACGTTGTCGGTGAGATCTTTCCAGACGCCGGCGACGTCCTTCACGATGGCCTGCCCACCGAGCTGGCCTTCGGTGCCTACCTCGCGCGCCACGCGGGTCACTTCGGAGGCGAACGC
>JALZDD010000175.1 GCA_030862715.1 Actinomycetota bacterium
TACGCAAGCACCTTGTAGGTGCCGAACAGCTTGTTCACGCGTCTGAGCGTACGCGCAGATCCTGAGTGGTTTTCTCAGGGTCTTCTTCGTCGCTCTCTTCGGGTCGGGGCCGCAGGGTGTCGCGCACATAGCGCCACCACACGTAGATCCCGAAGATACCGAACAGCCACCACTCGATCGCGTAGAGGAGGTTGCGCAGGCCGGTCGTGGCCTCCGGCTCGGGCAGCTGCGGAGCGGGCACGTCGGCGACGTCCATGGCGCCGTCGTTGACCGGCATCGAGCTGGCCGGCCAGTTGTCCTCGACCGGCGACCGCACCATGTAGGCGCTGTAGAGGTCGTAGCTGGTGCGCGAGATCAGGTCGGAGACGTCCAGCTGCGGGAAGACGTTGTCGGACTTGCGGTCGTCGGCGACGTTGGTCCAGTCGCTGGGCTGCAGCCAGCCGGTGACGGTGACGTGGCCGCGCGGCGCGGGCGGTGCGGTGCCGACCTCAGGGGTCCAGCCGCGTACGACGTAGACGGCCGACTCGCCAGGCTCTCCATTGGTCGGCTCGACGAGCACCGGTGTGACGGCCCAGAAGCCGACCTGAGAGCCTCGCTCCATCCCGTCGATGAAGATGGTCTCCTCGGGCATCCAGATCCCGGAGACGGTCACGGGACGGCCGATCTGCTCCCACGGGAAGGCGTCGTTGGGCCCGATCAGATCGGTGAACGCCTTCGGCTTCGCGTGCACCAGCTCCGCGACCTGGTCCTGCTTGTCCTGCTGGCTCGACTGGTACTGCCACACCCCGAGCAGCACAGCGCCGGTCACGAAGATCACCACCAGCGCGTGCGCACCCCACAGCCTGGGGGAGAAGATGCTTCGGGGGGGACTGGTCTGGGCGGCCATAGCACTCCCAGAGTACGGCCCTTCAGTCACAGACCGCGAACGGGACGGGTTCCGTGGCGACCAGGGTGGCCGCGGTCACCGGGCTCGTCACCCGGAACCCGATCCGCCCCGAAGCCGGATCCGCGACACCGTTGGTGAAGACCTTCTTGTACGCAGGGGCCTGATCAGCCAGCTTCAGCCGGACGAACAGGTCGTCACGGTCCTCACCGAGACGCAGGGTCGCCAGCCCGCCGCCGAACTCGACCGAGTAGGCCTCGACCGGCGCCAGCCGGGTCTTCTCCTTCGGCCCGCCCTCGGCGCAGCCCTTCACGACGTACGTCGAGGTGGCGGGGCCTCCGGCGACGGCGACCATCACCTCCTGCGCGGCCCAGTTCTCGGCGTCAGGGGTCGCGGTGTTCTTGGTGATCAGGTGGGTCTCCGGGTCGAACTCGGCGCCCTTCAGCGGGCCGACGCCCGCCTTGATCGCCGGGCCGGGCTTGACCCGGTCGGCGACCTTGATGACGAACCCGTCCTTGCCGCCGCCGGTGAACCTGGCCTCCCAGACGACATCGGCCGCGCCCCACTCGTAGGTGTCACGCAGACGCTGGTCGACCCCGCGCAGCAGACCACCGCTGACCTGGGCGGCCTCCTTGTCGGCTCGGTTCCACAGGTCGCTCTGGTCCGCGGGGATCGACCGGCTGGTGATGTCGTCGAACCCGAAGAGCGACTTCACCTCGTCGTAGTTGGTCACCGCCAGCGTCGTCGCGCCCTCCGGCACGAGCGTCATGGCAGCCTCGACGGGGTCCATGGTCGCGGCGTACACGGGGTAGGTGTCCTCCGACGCCGCCGCTTCCGGCTTCTTCGGCTCGCTGTCGTCCCCGCAGCCGACCAGCGCAAGCGTCAGCCCAACGGCCAGCACGGCCATGCCCCATCGCCTCACGTTCACCACAACGAGTATTCCCGATCCCCGTCACGATATGTGTCGCGAAATAGATGGAGGCCGCAGGCGGAACGCGCCTGCGGCCTCCGGGATCCCGAGCGTCAGCGACCAGCGCCTGTGAGCTCAAGGGATGCGGGGAGCGGCTCGAGCACCGGGTCGATGATCCGCGAGGAGGCCTCGGACCGAGCGACCCGACTGCGGCGCAGGTCCTTGACGGTCGTGAGGCGGCGGAGCCAACGGTCGGTGCCGTCGTAGCGAGCCGTGAATGGCTTGCGGCCGTGCAGCGCACGGTGGTTGTCGACGATGAGGATCTCGCCCGGGGCCAGCGCGACGTCCTCGACGTTCGCGGAGAGCTCCATGATGAGCAACTGGAGCGCCCGGTCGGCCTCGACGTCACCCGGCAGCGCCGCCATGTAGGGCGGGTCGAGCCGGACGTCGGGAGCCTGGGGTGAGCCGGAGAGCACGGCGGTCGGCGCGGCGAGCAGCTCGCCCTCGTTGACGCCGGCCTCGCGGAGGTTGCGCAGGTGCTCGTCGTCGGGGTGGATCACGTAGCGCGGCTGGAACAGCGGAGCGTACTCAGGGCCGGTCACGTCGATCGAGCTGATGCCGACCGCGGTGGTCGGGATCATGTCCTCGTTGCGCAGCGAGATCAGCCCGAGGTGGTCACAGCGAAGGTTGCTGAACGCGTCCTCGATGTGCAGGTCGAGCACGACGTCGCTGCTGTGCCCGGTCTGCAGGCTCTCCTGCTTCTGGATCGGCAGGATGTTGTTGACCAGCTGGCCACCCTGCAGCGAGGACCAGGAGACGGCGTCGCCGAGCTGGGCCATGATCAGGGCGAGCCAGAAGTCAGCCATGTGCGGCGCCTGGGCGTCGGGGTGGTTCCAGTGCGGCGGGGTCGGGCCGGCGGTCACCGGGAGCCCACTGACCACCAGGGCGTCGGTCGCATCGCCGTAGCGGAACGCGCGGATCGCTTTGGCGACACTGTCGGGAAGCTCGCCGCCGAGGAACGGCGCGGTCTCGAGGAACTCCGAGGAGACCGGGCTCCCGAACCGGGCGAGCAAGGACTCCGACAGCTCGGCTGCGGCCTGCGACTCTGCTGGGGTCATCTCGACCCGGGTGACTACGGACTCTGCGCCCACGACATTGACCTCTCGGACTTTGCGGTGGAGGGGTTCGTCAGAAGCGTTTTCTGGCGCCCGCACCAAAGGGTTTCCTAAGTTCGAGACCACTTTGTTCCGCCGTACGGAATTCAAACGAGTGATAGGTCCAAATATCGAGACGATAGGTATTAGGCCCCTTGCGCAA
>JALZDD010000202.1 GCA_030862715.1 Actinomycetota bacterium
CGCCCGAGGCCTGGCCGGCCTCGATGACCCGGATCCACAGCGCCTCGTTGTCGCGCGAGCGCTCGGCGACGAACTCGAAGCCTTCGACGGTCGCGAGGAAGGACGCCTCGTTCTGGTAGAGCGCGACGGCGAGCCGCTCGTTGTGGATGGTCCGGAACGACTCGGTGATCAGTCCGTCCAGGTCGGCCTGCGGGTCGACCCCGCTCTCGACGATCTCGGTGAACCGCGCGTTGAGCCCGTCGAGGAACCCCGACAGCAGCTCGGTCAGCATCGCTTCCTTGGAGCGGAAGTGGTGGTAGAGCGAGCCGGACAGGATCCCGGCGGCATCGGCGATGTCGCGTACGGTCGTCTGAGCGAAGCCCTTGGTCGCGAACATCTCGGCAGCCAGCGTGAGCAGCTCGGCCCGCCGCGACGACCCCGACGCCGTGCCCCGCCTTCTCGGCGCAACCCCCGTGTCAGTCATGGACGAAGCCTACCAAACAAGCAGTTGCTCAACTACGCTAGCGAGGGTGACCCCGCGCACGATCCCCGCCCTGATCGAGAAGGCCAAGCAGACCTACGCCGACCACCCGGCGATCGTCGATGGCCCCACGACGCTCACCTACGCCGAGCTCGCCGACGCAGCGGACAGGACCGCGCGTGCCTTCCTGGCCAGCGGCGTACGCAGCGGCGACCGCGTCGCGATCTGGGCGCCCAACCGCTGGGAGTTCCCGGTCGCGGTTCTCGGCGCGCAGACGATCGGGGCGGCCGTGGTGCCGCTCAACACCCGGTACCGGGGCCATGAGGCGCGCGAGATCCTGGAGCGCTCCCGCGCCACCGCGCTGGTGACCGTCAACGGCTTCCTCGGCACCGACTACGTCCAGATGCTCCACGACGCCGGTCCGCTCCCGGAGCATCTGCTCACCATCGTCGACCTCGCCGCCGACTGGGAGGACTTCCTCGCCAGAGGCGACGAAACGACCGATCAGCAGCTCGAGGACGCCAAAGCGTCGGTCACCCCCGACACCCTCGCCGACCTGCTGTTCACCTCCGGCACCACCGGGAAGCCGAAGGGCGTGATGAGCGCGCAACGGCAGACGATCGGCGTCGCCGACGTCTGGGCGCGAGGCGCCGAGCTCACCACGAAGGACCGCTACGCCATCGTCAACCCGTTCTTCCACGGCTTCGGCTACAAGGCGGGCTTCATCGCGGCGTTCACCTCGGGCGCGACGGTCTACCCGATCGCGACCTACGACCCGTCCCAGGCGCTGAAGCTGATCCAGGACGAGCGGATCACCGTCCTCCCCGGCGCCCCCACGATCTTCACCACGCTCATCAACCACCCCGACCTGAAGGCGTACGACCTCTCGTCCCTGCGCTTCGCCATCGCCGGCGCCGCGAGCGTCCCGGAGAGCCTCTTCGCCGACATGCGCGACATCCTCGGGATCGACGAGGTCAAGGGGGCGTACGGCCTGACCGAGTGCATGGTCGCCACCACCACCCGCCCCGGCGAGGATCCCGAGCACGTCGCCAAAGTGGTCGGGCCGGCGGTCGAGGGTCTGGAGATCCGCACCGTCACCGCGGCCGGCGAGGACGCTGAGCCCGGCGAGGACGGCGAGGTCTGGATCCGCGGCGACAACGTCATGCTCGGCTACTTCGAGAACCCCGAGGCCACCGCCGAGGCGATCGATGAAGACGGCTGGCTCCACACCGGAGACGTCGGCTTCCTCGACGAGCACGGCTGCCTGAAGATCACCGACCGGATCAAGGACATGTTCACCGTCGGTGGCTTCAACGTCTATCCCGCCGAGGTCGAGAACACCCTCGCCGGCCACCCGGGCATCGTCGAGGCCGCGGTCATCGGTGTCCCCGACGCACGCCTCGGTCAGGTGGGCAAGGCATTCGTCGTCGTACGCGACGACCTGACCGCCGATTCGATCGCGACCTGGCTCAAGGACCGCCTCGCCAACTACAAGCAGCCGAGGGCGTACGTCCTGGTCGACAGTCTTCCCCGCAACGCCAGCGGCAAGGTTCTGAAGACGGATCTGCGCGACACCTCGAAATAGGCGGGACACCCCACGGGGCGGGGGTATAGGTTTCCTCAGCCCGTCTTTACTTCCCCCACGGAGGCTTCGATGCCCCGACGCGCCAAGATCGCGTCCATCTCCGGCACCACCCTCATTCTCGGTGCGGCCGCAGTGGCGATCCCCCTGACGCTGAACTCCGCCACGGCCGAACCGACCACGTCCGGCCCGCTGGCCGCGTTCGAGACCGCCAACAGGGAGCCGTCCACCCTTCCCGACGGCCCGGTCGAGTCTCACGTCGAGGAGGTCGCGCTGACCACCTCGACCGGCAAGGCGACCGAGCACGCGACGAAGGTCGACAAGCCCCGCACCAACGTCATCAAGAGCGAGCCACAGGACGTCACCGGCTTCGGTGTCGTCGGCGTGACCTGGTCCGGCGAGATCGCCGACGACGTACGCCCCGAGATCCGCACCCTGAAGGACGACGTGTGGTCGTCGTGGAGCCCGATGGTGGTCGACACCGAGGACCACGGTCCGGACGCCGGCACGGCGGAGGCGAAGGGTGTCCGCCCTGGCACCGACGAGTTCTTGGCCGGGCACGTCGACCAGGTGCAGACCCGGATCATCGTCCCTGACGCTGCCGAGATCCCCGGCGACCTCGAGCTCGCGGTGATCGAGCCGGGCAAGCCCGAGGACACGGTCTCCGAGCTTCCCGAGATCGAGACCGACAAGCACAAGCCGCGGGCGACCAACGTCCACAAGGGCAGCAAGGACTCCGACCTCAACCTGGTCGCGTCCACCTATACCTCGAGCCCGACGATCCACAGCCGTGCGCAGTGGGGCGCCGACGAGACGATCCGCGAGCAGACGGCCCCGAGCTACCGCACGATCCACGGCGGTTTCGTCCACCACACCGCGGGCACCAACGCCTACACCGAGACCGACGTTCCCAGCATCATCCGGGGCATCTACGAGTTCCACGTGACCACCCGCGGCTACCGCGACGTCGGCTACAACTTCTTCGTCGACAGGTTCGGCCGCATCTGGGAGGGCCGTCACGGCGGCGTCGCGCTGCCGGTCGAGGGCGCCCACACCAGCGGCTACAACTACGACAGCTTCGGCGCTTCGGCGCTCGGCTGCTTCGACACGGTCGCGGCCGGCTGTCCTGACGACGCCGGCTCGACGCAGAACCAGCCCACGGACGCGATGATCCAGGCGTACGGCTCTCTCTACGCCTGGAAGCTCTCGCTCCACGGCGTCACCGCCAACGCCACCAACGTGACGCTGACCAAGACCGACGGCACCAAGACGGTCTTCCCGCACGCGATCCACGGCCACCGCGACGCGGGTCAAACTGTCTGCCCGGGCGCGAACCTCCAAGCCAAGCTCCCCGCCATCCGTACGCTCGCCGCCAGCCTCCAGAAGAGCTGGAGCGGCCGCGACCTGGAGTCCCACATCGCCGGCACGAGCCACTCCGACTTCGTGGCACGACGGGCAACCGATGGCCGGATCTTCACGCTGCGTACGGGCGGGTTCGCCGGGTTCAACTCGACCAAGACGTCCACGACGGTCGGCAGCACCGTGCGCGAGGCCGTAGTCACCCCGGACATCACCGGCGACGGCAAGGCCGACCTGATCCAGGTCCGCACCGACGGCTCGGCCGGCATCCGCAAGGGCCGCGGCGACGGCACCTTCGCGGCGGTCTTCAAGAACCTCGGCAAGAGCACGTTCTCCGGGGTCTCCAAGATCACCGCGACCGGCAACATCGGCGGCACCTCGGCCAACGACCTGGTCGGCAAGAACGCGAAGGGCTACCTGGTCCGCTACACCGGCAACGGCGCCGGCGGGTTCACCCGGGCGGGCACCACGCGCTCGCTGAGCGGCTTCGACAAGCTCGCCGCGACCGGCGACGTCAACAAGGACGGCAAGCGCGACGTGATCGGCCGCAAGTCCGGGGCGCTCTACTACTTCAAGGGATCCGGCAGGGGTACGTTCGGCTCGCCGATCAAGCTCGCGACCCAGAGCCCGTCCTGGTCCTCGCTGGCCCAGATCAGCGGCTACGGCGACTTCACCGGCGACGGCCGCGGCGACCTGATCGGCCGAGACTCGTCCAACCGCGGCTGGATCTACCCGGCCTCCGGCTCGGGCTTCGGCAAGCCGTTGGGGCCGTACGCGGACATCAACCGGACCGTCATCGGCGCGGTCAACCTCGTCGGCAACAGCCTCCCGGACCTGGTGATGAAGTCCGGCTCGACGCTCTACGTCAAGCCGAACAGCGGGCGGGTCAGCCTGGCCGCGCCGGTCGACAGCGGCATCACCCTGACGAGCGCAACCGCACTGATGAACGCCGGCGACTGGAACCGCGACGGCAAGGGCGACTTCCTGGCGAAGATGTCCGACGGTTCCGTACGCCTCTACCGGGGCTACGGCACCGGCAAGTTCGCCAGCCCCGTCACGATCGCGACCGGCCTCGGCACGGTCAGCGTCATCGACGCGGTCGGCGATGTCACCGGCGACGGCTACCCGGACCTGATGGGCCGCACCTCCGGCGGCACGATCAAGCTGTGGCCGGGCAAGGGCTCGAGCAAGGTCGGCGCCTCGATCGTGATGCGCGCCTCGGCCTCGGGCACCCGCCTGGTCGGCGTCGGGCGCTGGAACAGCGGCAACACCCCCGACGTACTCTTCGTCAACGGCACCAGCACAGTCGTCCACGAGAGCAACGGGCCCGGCGGCCTGGTCTCCACGCAGACCCTGTCGATCAACCTGTCCGGCTATGACGCGGTGCTCGGCGTACGCGATCTGCGGGCCGGCTCGGGCGGCGACCTGATCGTGCGGTCGGGCAGCTACATCTATGCGCTGGAGCGCAACAGCACCGGGACCGGCGTGACCCGCAGCTACCTGGGTGCACTGTCGGGCTACAACCTGCTGGGCTAACCCCGAGCCGAGAACTGGCGCTCCTGGTTGACCCGGAGCGCCTTCTCGGCGAGGTCGGAGCCGGCGGAGGCGTACAGGTTCAGGACGGCGTGGGCACCACGCTTCTTGAGCTCGTCGCGCTCCTCGGGGCGCAGGGCGATGGCGGCCACGGTGCCGCTGAAGCCCAGCTTGCGGAGCAGGTCCATGGCGAGCAGGTTGTCGCCATGGAAGGGCATGGTCAGGACGACCAGTTCCATGCCGGTGCCCTTCTTGACCCGCTCCCAGAAGTCCTGGTCGGTGGCGTCGGCCTCGACGACGTCGAAGCGCTCCGCCTTGAGCGAGGCTGCTCGCAGCGAGTCGTGCTCGACCGCCAGGACCTGGTAGCCCTGGGCGTCGCGCAGCTCCTCGTAGGTCGTACGCCCCACCCGGCCCATCCCGACCACCAGCGCCTTGGCGTCACCGAGGTTGATCGGCC
>JALZDD010000215.1 GCA_030862715.1 Actinomycetota bacterium
GAGACCCGATGTACCCCAGACACGACTGGCGCCCACTCCCCGCCGCCCGCGGCGAGGTCCGCCTCTCGACCGACATGCCGGCGCTGCGTACCGGCTCGGGCGACTTCCTCAGGCTGCACGACCTGCCTGGCCCCGGCCGGGCATCGACCTACCGCTACCTGCTCCGAGTACGCCGCGCCGCGCTGGAACGCGACATGAGAGCCCGGGCCTCACGGTGGCCCGAGGGCCGGCGCAGCGTCCTCGTGCTCGGCCGCGGCCGGCTCAGCCGTGCGCTGGCCGCCGAGTTGACACGCTCCGGCGCCGCGGTCCGACGCGACGACGGAGCCCGGAGACCTTCGCGAGCCGACGCCGTCGTGGACGTGCGCGAGGTTCCGCAGCGGCCGGACCCCGAGCTGGACGAGCGTCTCGAGCACCTCGCCACCGGCGGGGCGGTCCTGCTGCGTGGTCGCCGCGAGGGCGGCCGGATGCTGATCTTCCCGCTCGTCGTCGACGGCAGCGAGGCGACCCCTGACCAGGTCAGCCGCAGGCGGCTGGCCGCCTCCCCCGCCGCCCCCGAGCTCTCCTCGTGGCTCTCGAGCGGCCACCGCGACCCGCGGCCGCTGCGCCGGGCGACCTTGACCCTCAGCGTCGCTCGCTGCTTGGCCATCCTGGAGGACTGGGCGGCCGACGATCCCGCGCTCGCCGAGCACCGGCGTCTGCTGCGCGTCGTCGGCGACGGACCGCGCGAACGCACCCACACGGTCCTCGGCTTCGACGAACCGTCGCCGCGCCCCCAGGACTCCGCGCGGTGACCGACCCGGAGGTCAGCCCCTTCCCGGTCAGCGCCCGCGACGGCGTCGTCCTCGGCGGCTGGCTCGTGCGCTCGGTCGGCACCGCACGTGCCGTCGTGCTCGTACGGACGCCGTACGACGCCCGCGATCACCTGCCGCTGGCCAGGTCGCTCGCGCGCCACGACTTCGACTGCCTGGTCCAGGACGTACGCGGCCGCTACTCGTCCGGCGGCACCTGGCGGCCCTACGCCGCCGAGGCCCTCGACGGGACGGACACCGTCGATGCTCTGCTCCAGCGCTGCCCGCGGACCCCGGTGGTGGCCTACGGCGCCTCCTACGCCGCCCACACCGCCCTCGAGACCGCTCGGGCCGACCCGCGGGTGACCCGTGTGGTCGCCGCGGTGCCGGCCCTCGGGGCGTACGAGACCGCCTACTCGGCCTACGGGATCCCGCAGCACCTGGACCGGCTCGGCTGGTGGGCGATCCATGGGTTCGCGCGCGAGGACGAGGCCGCCTTGGCCCCGCCCGTCCTGCGTGCCGCGACCGCCATCGCCGACCGCGAGGGGCCGCTGGCGGCCGCGGCTCATCTCGGCTGGGACCCGGAGCGGCTCGACGCCTTCCGCGAGCTGTGGATCGCCCCGGCACTCGATCTTTCCGACCGCTTCGGCGACGTCACCGCGCCGCTGCTCGTCGTCACCGGCGACGCCGACCCGTTCGATGCGTACGCCCGCCGGCTGGCCGCCGGATGGGGTGCCCGCAGCGGGGCGGGCTGCGCCCTGGTCAGCGGCCCCTGGGGCCACGACCTCGGCATCGGCACCACCGACCCCGCGCTGCGGGCGGCGTACGAAGCTGCCGGCTCCCCCGGCCGCGTCATCCTGCGCTGGCTCACCCACGCCGAGCCCGCTCCCGGGCAGGAGCTCCGGCTCGATGTCGCCGGCCGGACCTGGTCCGAGCGGCCGCAGGCGATGACGGTGCAGGCAACCGAGAGAGGACACGCATGACCACGCCCACAGCCATGCCGCCGCTGGACGTCGAGCGTCTGGTGGACAAGGAGACCGGACTGATCCGCCGGGTGCGCGAGGTGCTGCGCCCCGAACGGGCGCCGTTGCGCTACACCTCGCTGACCGCCGAGGTCTCCGATGCACGCTGGCTCGGCGACTGGCCGGCCGACCGGGTCTCGCTCGGCACCACCTTCGGCGATGTCGCGGGAGCCCGGATCGCCGCGATCGCCGAGGGTGTGGAGCGCTACTGCGGCAACTTCATCCCCGAGCGGCTCGACCCCGTCGACTACCGGACCGGGACCGCGGCCGAGCTGCGGGAGCAGGGCCTTCGAGTCATCGGTCTCGACGACCTCCCCCGCTGGAGCCCGGCGCAGCTCGCCCGGCCCGACTTCCCCTACCGCGCGCTCGACGACGAGCTGCCGACGCTGTGGAGCCGTTGCCAGGAACAGCCGGCCGAGGGCTGGACCGATCCGGCGACCGATGTCTGGATGCCGCACGCCCTCATCGGCCTCAACTGGCGCCAACGGCGGTTCGCCCACCTGGACCGCGTCTTCCACCTCAACTACGCCGGGATCGCCACCGGTCAGGGCGCCGCCGACGCCCACGACCGTGGCCTTCTCGAGGTCGTCGAGCGGGACGCCCTCGAGGTGTGGTGGCACCACGGCGGACCGGCCCAGGGGATCGACACCGGCTCCGTTCCGGGGCTGAGCGCCGACCTGGAGGGAGCACCGCTCGACGTACACGTCGTCCGGATGCCCACCGAGCTCGCGCCGGCGATGGCCGCGCTCGTGCGCGACCGGGAGACGGGCGTCTACGCCGCCGGCTTCTCGGCGTCCACAGACCCGGTTCGGGCCGTCCGCAAGGCGGTTCTCGAGGCGGTCCACACCTGGATCTACACGCTCGGCTGCCGCGACGCCGACGGCTGGGTCTTCCAGGCCGTACGCGCCGGGCTGATGGCTCCCGGCCTCTACCTCGACCACCGGGAGGACCGCCGCTACCTCGACTCCGCGGGACCGGACTTCGCCCGGGTCCGCGACCTCGGCGCCCATGTCCAGGTCTGGCTCGATCCGCGGGTGCACCCGCTGGCCGACCGGTTCACGGCACC
>JALZDD010000236.1 GCA_030862715.1 Actinomycetota bacterium
AGCTGCGCAGCTCCGGGGTCTCCGTGCCCGGCCAGGTCTCGGTCAGCGGCTTCGACGACGTCGCCGTCGCCCAGGACCTCTCCCCCGGGCTCACCACCGTCCGGCTGCCGATGGCCGAGATGGGCGCGAGGGCGCTCACGCTGGCGTTGAAGGAGCCCGGCTCACGCGCCCGGCGGCAACGGGTCCCCGCCGAGCTCGTGGTGCGCGACTCGACCGGGCCCGCCGCTCGATAGACCAGCGGACTAGGGTTCTTCGAGTGAAGGATCTTCGGGTACCACCGGGCCCTGGGCTGCCCGAGGGTCTCGTCATCCCCGACAGCGAGCTGGTCGAACGCTTCTCCCGCTCGCCCGGGCCCGGCGGACAGTCGGTCAACACCACCGACTCCCGCGTCGAGCTCTCCTGGGACCCGTCCGCGTCCTCCGCTCTCGACGAGCGCCAGCTCGCCCGTCTCCTAGCCCGCTCGCCGGGCCCGCTCGTCGTCGTCTCCCACGAGCAGCGCTCCCAGCACCGCAACCGCATCGCCGCGCGCGAGCGTCTGGCCCTCCGCATCCGCGAGCTCCTCGCCCCACCACCCCAGCCCCGCCGCCCCACCAAGCCCACCCGAGGCTCCAAGGAGCGCCGCCTCGACGCCAAGCGCCAGCGCGGCCAGACCAAACAGCTCCGCGGCCGCGTCGAAGACTGACCCGCCGAGGCGTCACGTACGTCGGCCGAGGCGTCAGCCCCGTCGGACGAGAGGTCACGTACGTCGGTCGGCGTGGCCTAGGTCAGCCGAGGCGTCAGGTTTGTCGGCCGAAGCGTCACATACGTCGGCCGAGATGCCGCCAAAGGACACCTCGATTCGCCGAACTGACGCTTCGACCGACGTGCGTGACGCCTCGCCCGACCGGCGCGACGTTTCGGCCGACCGGGGTGACGTTTCGGCCGACGTACGCGCCCTTTCGGCGTCAGACGGGGTCGGGGTCGGTGGCCAGGCGGGCGTGGGTCTCGGTGTCGTAGCGGACGCCGTCGTAGAGCAGCTTCTGGCGTTCGCGGCCCTCGACGAGGAAGCCTGCCGCGGTGGCGACACGGCACGATCCGGGGTTGTCGACCCGGTGGCCGGTCTCGAGACGGAAGAGGTCGAGCTCGTCGAAGCAGTGCCTGGCCAGCAGCTTCAGGCCGGTGCTGCCGACACCTCGCCCGCGGTGCTTCTCCAGGGTCCAGTAGGAGATCCAGCCGATGCTGTGGACCCGCAGCTGGGTGGTGACCCGCATCTGCCCGAGGATGTCGGCGCCGTCGACGACCGCGAAGGTGTAGGCCCGGTCCGCGACCGCGTCCTCAGCCCACTTGGCGATCAGCCGCTCGGCATCCTCGATGGTCGTCACGTCCGCCGGGCGCTCGGTCGCCATGCCGGTGCCGGCGTACGCAGCGAGCAGGACCTCCGCATCCGACTCCTCCCACTCGCGGAGCCGAAATCCGGTCACAGGGTCGACTGGATGCCGGCGAGGAGCTGGCGGGCCATGACGATGCGCTGGACCTGGTTGGTGCCCTCGTAGATCTGGGTGATCTTGGCGTCGCGCATCATCCGCTCGACCGGGTAGTCGCGGGTGAAGCCGTAGCCACCCAACAACTGGACCGCGTCGGTGGTGACCTGCATCGCGACATCCGATGCGAACGCCTTGGCGGCAGCGCCGAAGAAGGTCAGGTCCTTGTCGCCACGCTCGGAACGACCCGCGGCGGCGTAGGTGAGTTGGCGGGCCGCCTCGATCTTCATCCCCATGTCGGCGACCATGAACTCCACACCCTGGAACTCCGCGATCGCCTTGCCGAACTGCTTGCGCTCCTTGATGTAACCCAGCGCATAGTCCAACGCCCCCTGAGCCACACCGACAGCCTGGGCCGCGATGGTGATCCGGGTGTGGTCCAGGGTCTGCATCGCGTACGTGAAACCCATGCCCTCCTCGCCGATCAGCCGGTCGGCAGGGATGCGTACGTTGTCGAAGTAGACCTCCCGCGTCGGCGAACCCTTGATGCCCAGCTTCTTCTCCGGCGCACCGAACGACACACCCTCATCCGACTTCTCCACCACGAACGCGGAGATCCCCTTGGAACGCATCGAAGGGTCGGTCACCGCCAACACGGTGTAGTACTCCGAGACACCCGCGTTGGTGATCCAGCGCTTCACACCGTTGAGCACCCAGAAGTCACCGTCGCGTACGGCCCGGGTCTTCTGGTTGGCCGCGTCCGAGCCGGCGTCTGGCTCGGAGAGACAGTAGGAGAAGTTGCCCTCACCAGCCGCGAGCTTGCCGAGGTACTTCTTCTTCAGCTCCTCCGACCCACCGATCTGCACCGGCAGCGACCCGAGCTTGTTGACCGCGGGAATCAGCGAGGCCGAGACGTCCGCACGAGCGATCTCCTCGATGACCAGAACGGTCGCAAGCGCGTCGGCACCGACACCGCCGTACGCCTCCGGGACATGCGGCGCGAAGAACTCGGTCTCGACCAACGCATCGTGCGCCTCCTGCGGATAGCGAGCCTCCTCATCGACCGCAGCAGCGGCCGGCGCGATCTTCGCGTCGCAGATCTCGCGGATGGCCTTGCGGATCTCCTGGTGCTCCTCGGAGAGGGCGAACAACGGGTACTCGGCACTCATGTCCCGGAGTCTATGCCTGTTTGCTACTCGCCAGTAAGTCGCCGGTACGTCGGCGGGTCACGGAATCTGCTGAGCCAGGTTGTTGTTGTGCGCTACATGACCTCGGCATGGCTTGACCAGGACACCATCGACAAGCTCCTCGACGACTCCGAGACGTGGGCGATCGTCGGCCTCTCGGGCGACCCGTGGCGTACGGCCTACTCGATCGCCCAGGAGCTCCAGCAGCACGGCAAGCGGATCATCCCGATCCACCCCGGCGCCGCCGCCGAGGGCAAGGAGGTGCTCGGCGAGAAGGTCTACGCGACCCTGGCCGAAGCCGCCGCGGCCGTCGGGAAGATCGATGTCGTCGACGTCTTCCGCCGCTCCGAGGCCGCCGGTCAGTTCGCCGACGAGGCCGTGGCAATCGGCGCCGCCGGTGTCTGGTTCCAGATGGGTGTGGTCGACGAGTCGGCCTTCGAGCGCACCACCGCGGCCGGCGTACCGATGGTCATGGACACCTGCCCGTCGAAGATCTGGTTCGAGCGGCAGCGCGTTCAGGCCTGACTCTCCGGGACCCACCGCAAGCCCGGCGGCGAGGCGATCTCACGCTCTCCCGCACTGAGCAGGAGCTGCATCAGCCCCCGCGCAGCCCGTGACATCGGCCGCCGCGGGTCGTGGATGAGACAGATGTCTCGCTCGACCACCGGCGCCACCAGGGGCCGGACGACCACGTCGGCGAACATCATCATCGGCAGCACCAGGCTGGGCGCGGCCGAGACCCCGAGCCCCGCGGCGACGAGGCCCGCGACGGCGCCGATGTTGCGCGCCTCGGTGAGCGCCCCGGTCCGGGTGCCGGTCTCCGCCAGCACGCGATCGACGTAGCCGCGGATGCTCGAGATGCGCTCGAAGGCGACGAACGGCTGACCCTCCAGGTCCGCCCACCGCAGCTCCTCCTGGGCGGCGAGCGGATGGTCGGCCGGCAACACGGCCGCGAAGGCGTCGGCCGCGATGTGGCGTACGCCCAAGGTGTCCGGCACCTGCGCTGCGACCGAGACGGCGAGATCGACCTCGCCCCGGACCACCAGGTCGAGGACCTCCCCGGAGAAACCGTCCTTCACCGACACCGCCACCTCCGGGTGACCCCGGCGGAAGGCGGCGAGCACGGGTGGCAGCATCGAGCCGGCCAGCGACGGGAGCGCAGCCACGGAGACAGCGCCCCGGGTGCCGGCCAGGTAGCCCTCGAAGTGGTTGAGCGCGGTGTCGAACTCCGCGACGAGCCGCCGGGCCGTCGCCAGGAACTCCTCTCCCTCCAGGGTGGGGCCCACCCGACGCGTCGTCCGCTCGAAGAGCGGTACGCCGATCCGCTGCTCGACCTCCTGCACCGTGCGACTCAGGGACGACTGAGCGACATGCAGCTCGCGCGCTGCGGGCGTGTAGCCGCCCGCGTCGGCGACGGCCAGCACCACGCGGAGGTGACGGAGAGTCAGATCAATGCTCACACCACATCAATCTATCGGAGATTGGTGTTGGACAGGAACAAGTGATCGTCATCACACTCGTGTCCATGCTCTCCCTCATGGGCTTCATCACCGTCGCGGTGATCCTCGCCCTCCTCCTCACCAACCGGGTCGCGGCGGTCGTCGCGCTCGCCGGTGTCCCCGTCCTGACGGCGCTCGTCGCTGGCTTCTCCCCCACCGAGATCGGCGAGTTCGTCACCGGTGGCCTCGGCGGAGTCGTCGGCGTCGTGGCGATGTTCGTCTTCGCGATCGTCTACTTCGGCCTGATGCGGGATGCCGGCATGTTCGACCCGATCATCCGCCGCATCGTCGCCTTCGCCGGGAACGCACCCGTCACCGTCTGCCTGGCGACGACGACCCTCGCCATGGCCGCCCACCTCGACGGCGCCGGCGCGACGACGTTCCTGATCACCATCCCGGCGATGCTCCCGCTCTTCGACCGGCTCGGCATGAGCCGCCTGGTCCTCACCACCTGTGTCGGGCTCGGCGCCGGCGTCATGAACATCGTTCCCTGGGGCGGCCCGACCGCCCGGGCGGCCGCCACCGCCGACGTACCAGCGAACGAGCTGTGGACTCCACTCATCCCCGCCCAGCTCGCCGGCATGGTCGCCGTCCTGGTCATCGCCTGGTTCCTCGGCCGTCGCGAGACCCGGCGGCTCGCCGCCGCCCCGGCCGACGCCTCTGGCATCGAGGACGCCCCGGCCACCGACGTACGCCCCGACGCAATCTCCCTCACCCCCGAGGAGCAGCAGCTGCGCCGCCCCCGCCTGTTCTGGGTCAATGTGGCCCTGACCATCGCGGTCATCGCCGCCCTGGTCAGCGCCGCGGCCACTCCCGAGCTGATCTTCCTCATCGCCGTCGTGGCGGCGCTCCTCATCAACTACCCGGGCCTCAAGGTCCAGACCGACCGCATCGAGGCGCACGCCAAGGGTGCGATGCTGATGGCGACCACGCTGATCGCGGCCGGCGTCTTCCTCGGCATCCTCGAAGGCAGCGGCATGATCGAGGCGATGGCCAAGACGGCCGCCGGCGCACTGCCCGACGGAGCGGCTCCCGCGCTCCCGGTCCTGGTCGCCGTGCTGGCCGTCCCGCTCAGCCTGGTGTTCGGTCCGGACCCCTACTACTTCGGCGTCCTCCCCGTCCTCATCAGCGTCGGCGAGCTCCACGGCATCGCCGCGGCCGACATCGCCCAGGCCTCGATCCTGGGCGAGGAGACGGTCGGCTTCCCGATCAGCCCGCTCACCGGCTCGTTCTATCTGCTGGTCGGCCTGGCCGGAGTCGACATCGGCAAGCACATCCGGCACCTCATCGGCTGGGCGTGGCTGGTCTCCATGGTCATGCTCGCCGTCGCCCTGGTCACCGGCGTCATCCCGGTGTGGGCCTCATGATCCGGCTGGGAGCGGGCGCCGGGTTCGCCGGCGACCGGATCGATCCCGCGGTCGAGCTGGCCCGGGACGGCGAGCTGGACTACCTGGTCTTCGAGTGCCTGGGCGAGCGGACCGTGGCGGCCGGGCAGCTGCGCCGCCTCGCCGATCCCGACGACGGCTACGACCCGCTGCTGGAGGCGCGGATGCGCGCCGTCCTCCCCGTGATCGAGCCCGGGCGGACCCGGATCATCACCAACGCCGGCGCCGCCCACCCGGTCGCGGCCGGTCGTCGCGTCGCGGCCGTGGCACAGGCGCTGGGCCGACCCACCCGGGTCGCGGTCGTCACCGGCGACGACGCCCTGGAAGCCGTACGCCGCCTCGACCCTGTTGTGTGGGAGACCGGCGAGGCACTCTCCCGGTGCCCGGACGAGCTGGTCTCGGCCAACGTCTACCTCGGCGCCGAGGGGATCCGTCAGGCGCTCGCCGACGACCCCGATGTCGTCGTCACCGGCCGGGTCGCGGACCCCGCGCTCTATCTCGGCCCGCTGCAGCACGAGTACGGCTGGACTCCCGACGACTGGCCGCGGCTCGCCGCCGGCACCGTGGTCGGCCACCTCCTGGAGTGCGCCGGCCAGCTCACCGGCGGCTACTTCGCCGATCCGGGCACCAAGCCGGTGCCAGGGCTGGCGCGGCTCGGCTTCCCCTTCGCCGACGTACGCCCCGATGGAACCGCGACGCTCGGCAAGCTCGACGGCAGCGGCGGCCGGCTCGATGTGCGCACCGCCACCGAGCAGCTGCTCTACGAGGTCGACCGGCCCGAGGCGTACCTCACTCCCGACGTGGTGGCCGACTTCTCCGGCGTCTCCTTCCACCAGGCGGGCCCGGACCGGGTCGAGGTGGCCGGCGCGAACGGCACCGCCAGGCCCGACGAGCTCAAGGTGACCCTCGGGTTCCGCGGCGGCTGGCTCGGCGAGGGGCAGATCTCCTACGCCGGGCCACGCGCCCTGGCCCGAGCGGAGCTCGCGGCGGAGATCGTCCGCGAACGCCTCGCGGACGTGCACGGCATCGCCCCGGAGGCCATCGGGGTCGAGCTCATCGGCGCCGGTGCCGTGTTCCGTGGGCTGGCGCCGGCGAGCGAACCGCTCGAGGTACGCCTCCGCGTCACGGCCCGCACCACCGATGCCGCTCAGGCGCGCACCGTCGGCTGGGAAATCGAGTCCCTCTACACCAACGGCCCGGCAGGCGGCGGCGGAGCCCGCACCGGCGTGCAGCAGACGCTGGTCGTCCGTTCCTGCCTGGTGCCCCGCGACCTCATCTCCCCGACCGTGACCCTGATGGAGGAACGATGAGCGACCTCACTGCCGACGACCTCACCGTCGACGACCTCGCCGACGTCCGCGCCGGCGACAAGGGCGACACCCTGATCCTCGCGGTGCTGCCGCGGGACGCGGAGGCGTACGCCTTCCTCGAACGCGTCCTCACGCCCGACGTGGTCGCCGGCCACTTCGCCGTCACCGAGCCCGTGGTGCGCACCGATCTCCCGCACCTGCCGGCACTGGTCTTCCGGGTCCCCTCGGTCCTCGCCGGCGGCGTGACCGGCTACTCCGGTCTGGACGGGCACGGCAAGACCCTCGGCTACCACCTGCTCATGCTCCGCCTCGAAAGGACCCTGTGATGCTCCGACGCACCCTCGCCGTCGCCACGGCCACAGCCGCCGTGGCCGCGACGCTCCACGGGGCCGCCCCGGCGGGCGCGACCACCTCGTCGACCGGCACCGGCGACCTCACCGACCAGGCGCCCGCCGACCCCTTCTTCGGCTACGAGCGACCAGCGACGTACGACGTCGTCCGCGAGGACGTGGCTGTCCCGGTCCGTGACGGGAACAGGCTGGTCTGCCAGCTCTACCGGCCCGGCACGTCCTCGACCGACCCGGCACCGGGAGAGTTCCCCGGGATCGTCTACGAGTTCACCGCGTACGCCGCGAACGCAGCTGCGTTCGGCCAAGGTGCCGCCTACTTCGTGGAGCGCGGCTACAACGCCCTGGTCTGCCAGGTCCGCGGCTCCGGGGCATCACCTGGCGAGCTCGACCCGTTCAGCCCCCAGGAACAGCGCGACAACTACGACGTCATCGAGTGGCTGGCCGACCACCCGGCGTCGACCGGCGACATCGGTCAGATGGGACTCAGCTACGGCGGCCACTCGACCCTGCTCGCCGCCGTGAACCAGCCGCCGAGCCTGCGCGCGATCATCCCCATCAACGGGTTGAGCGACTGGTACGAGAACACCATCTACCGTGGCGGGATCCCCAACGCCCAGATCCGCAGTTGGCAGGCCGGCACGGCGCCGGGCACGCTCGTGACCTACCCACAGCACCCGACGTACGACGACTTCTGGCGTGGCCGCAGCGTCAAGTCACGCTGGGACCGGCTCACCGTGCCCACGCTGGAGATCAACGGCTGGTACGACCGCTACCGCGACGGGATGGTCGGCAACTTCCTCGCTCAGCCCGACAACGTCTGGCTCGTCTCCGGCCCGTGGGTGCACGGCTACCCCGAGGGCCAGCACGCCGACATCGGCCGTGGCGGCTATCTGGCCTGGTGGGATCGCTGGCTGCTGAGTGACGAGAGCGCGCCGCTGCCCGCGGCGAAGGTCACCTCGTACGAGATCCCTGGTCCGGGGGCCGGTGAGGGGTGGAAGCAGTACGCCCAGTGGCCGCCCGCCGGGACCGATGAGGTCGACCTGGCGCTGGGCGCGGAGGGAGGTCTGCGCGCCGGCGGTGGACGTCCCGGGACGCGAGAGTTCACCGTCAACACCGAGACCACGCCGCCCGATGCTCACGAGCAGCTGCTCTTCCGGACCCGCCCGGTGCCCCGGGACGTCGTCGTCGCCGGCAGCATCGAGGCGACGATCCGGGCATCGTTCACCGCCACCGAGGGCCATCTCGCGGTGGTGGTCTACGACGAGGCACCAAACGGCACCCGGACGCGCGTCACCGAAGGCTGGCTCAAGGCCAGTCACCGGCGATCGCACGCAGAGCCGCTCCCGGTGCGGCCGGGGAAGACGTACGACCTGGGGGTGCACGTCTGGCCGACGCACTACCGCCTGGCCGCGGGCCATCGGCTGACGGTCCGGCTCTCCAGCGACGACTATCCCGAGATCGACTCCGTCGCACCCTCCGGGCGCGTGTCCGTGGACGTCGGCGCCCGCGGCTCGCGCCTTTCCGTGCCCGTCCTCGAGGGCGCGCTCGGCTGACCGCGCCTCGCGGGCGCGACCGTCAGGGCTCGAACGTCATCGTCCGCAGGTGCTCATAGATCACCGAGGTCTCCACGTCCGCGATCTCGGCTCGCGAGGTGAGCCGGTCGATCACGAACGCGTAGAGCGCGTCGTTGTCGGCCACCGCGACGTGGACGATGAAGTCCATCCGGCCCGAGGTGACGAAGACACCGACGGCCTCCGGGAGCGCGCCGACCCAGTCGCGGAAGGACTCGATGTTGGCACGTGAGGGCGGTCGGATACGTACGGCGACGAGCGCCTGCACGCCCCGGTCGATCTGACGCAGGTCGAGGTCGAGGTACGCCCCGCGGATGAGCCCGCGGCGCTGCATCGACCGCGCGCGGTCGTGCACGGTGGTCGCCGAGACGCCGACTTCTGCGGCGATGTCCCGAAGGCTCCGCCGTGCATCCATCGTCCAGGCGGCCAGAATCTGACGGTCGACTTCGTCCATGCACGCCAGATTAACCGATCCTCCTGACAATGCTCGGACGAATTGCGGTCAGGCCTGACATTCTCAAGACTTGTCCTCGAATCAGTTGTCGGATGACAGGAGTCAGAGTGATGAGCACAGACGTCGAGACGGCGCCGATCGGGTTCTCCCCGGAGGAGATCGACCAGTCCGCGAGCACG
>JALZDD010000241.1 GCA_030862715.1 Actinomycetota bacterium
CGCCACACGTCTCCAGGGCACGCAGGTGTTCGCGTACGTCGCCCTGGAGTGCGAGCACGCCGATCGCCGGAGTGGTGCGACTGGTCACAGGTGGACTCCCCCGCTCACCAGCCACGCGGGGCGAGGCGCTGGTCCTCGGACAGCGTGTCCAGGTTGATGCCGACCATGGCGTCGCCGAGCCCGCGCGAGACCTTCGCCACGACGTCGGCGTCGTCGTAGAACGTGGTGGCCTTGACGATCGCCGCGGCGCGCTTGGCCGGGTCGCCGGCCTTGAAGATCCCCGACCCCACGAACACGCCCTCCGCGCCGAGCTGCATCATCATCGCGGCGTCGGCCGGGGTCGCGATGCCGCCGGCGGTGAACAGGACGACCGGGAGCTTGCCGTTCTCGGCGACCTCCTTGACCAGCTCGTAGGGAGCCTGGAGCTCCTTGGCGGCCACATAGAGCTCGTCCTCGGCGAGGGCGCCGAGACGGCGGATCTCGCGGCGGATCGTACGCATGTGGGTGACCGCGTTGGACACGTCGCCGGTGCCGGCCTCGCCCTTGGAGCGGATCATCGCCGCGCCCTCGGTGATGCGGCGCAGGGCCTCGCCGAGGTTGGTCGCACCGCACACGAACGGCACCGTGAAGGCCCACTTGTCGATGTGGTTCTCGTAGTCGGCCGGGGTGAGCACCTCGGACTCGTCGATGTAGTCGACGCCGAGGGACTGCAGCACCTGGGCCTCGGCGAAGTGGCCGATCCGGGCCTTGGCCATGACCGGGATGGAGACGGCCTCGATGATGCCGTCGATCATGTCGGGGTCGGACATGCGGCTCACGCCGCCCTGGGCGCGGATGTCGGCGGGGACGCGCTCGAGCGCCATCACCGCCACCGCCCCGGCGTCCTCGGCGATCTTCGCCTGCTCGGCGGTGACCACGTCCATGATCACGCCGCCCTTGAGCATCTCCGCCATTCCTCGCTTGACCCGCGAGGTTCCCGTCTCATTCATGCTTGTAGCCATGAGGTGATCGTAGGTCGGGACGAGGCGTACGCCATCCTCGGAAAGCCCTGGTCAGGCCACTGTTCCCAAAGTGGACTGCTCCAAGTGGACTGCTATCCGGCCAACGCCGCGGCGGCCTCGGCCACCGCGGTGGGGGCGCCGGCCAGCGACCAGGTGACACCACCGGCCTCCACCTGGGTCGTGGCTCCGCCGGCGCCCAGGACGAGGGCGGCGCCGGGGAGGCGGTCCCAGTCGGGGACGGAGTGCTGACAGAAGAGGTGGAGCTTGCCCTGGGCGATCGCGGTGAGGTCCATCGAGCCGGAACCGAGGATCCGGATGGAGGCGGCGTCGGTGGCGACGCGTACGTAGGCCTCGCCGACCGGGTGCTTCAGCTTCGACGGGTGGAGGTAGGTGGTGAGGCAGGCGAGGGCGAGCGGCGTGTCAGGCATCGCGTCGAGCCGGACGCCGTTGCGGGTGGTGGGCAGCTCAGGGCCGCCGACGTAGACCGCGTCCTCGGCCGGTGAGTAGATCGCACCCAGGACGATACTGTTCACGTCTCCCGGGGCGCCGTCGGTCAGCGCCAGCGCTGAGCACCACCAGTCCAGGCCGCGTACGAAGTTGTAGGTGCCGTCGACCGGGTCGATGGTCCACACCCGGCCGGTGGCCGACTCGCGGGCCGAGCCCTCCTCGCCGAGGATGCCGTCGCCGGGGTGCTCGGCCGTCAGCCGTTCGACGATCGCCGCCTCGGCGGCCTTGTCGGCGGCAGTGACCAGGTCGGAGACCGAGGTCTTCGTCTCGATCGAGTCGCCGATGCCCTCGGTGCGCATCTTCGCGGCGAGCGAACCGGCGCCGCGGACGAGCTCCGCGGCCAGGCGTACGTCTGCCTCCGTCGGCGCGGTCACGAGGCCGCGTCCTCGGCGAGGGCCTGCTTGCGGACGGTCCAGACGCGCTGTCCGACGGTGACGGTCGAGGCGACGGCGAGGATCCACAATGCGATGTAGATGAGCAGGTCGAGGGAGAAGATGCCGGCGAAGCCGGTCATCACCAGGACCAGGACGAGACGGTCGGCGCGCTCGGCGATGCCGACGTTGGCGGTGAAGCCCAGCGACTCGGCGCGGGCGCGGGCGTAGGAGGTGACGGCGCCCATCACGACGCACCACAGGGTCAGCGCGAGGTAGAGGTCCGAGTCCCCGGGGCCGGCGAAGTAGAGCGCGAGGCCACCGAAGACCGCGCCGTCGCCGATCCGGTCGAGGGTGGAGTCCCAGAAGGCACCGAACTTCGACGTGCGTCCGACGGCGCGCGCCATCGCCCCGTCGATCAGGTCGCTGAAGACGAAGCAGGTGATGAAGATCGTGCCGGCCAGCAGCTCGCCGCGCGGGTAGAACGCCAGCGCCCCGACCGCTACTCCGATGGTGCCGACGAGCGTCACGGCGTCGGGGCTGATCTTCAGCGCCACGAACAGCCGGACGATGGGCGCGAGGACGACTCCCTGAACGAAGCCTTTGATGTGATCCAACATGGCGCGGCCACGCTATCGGATCCCACCGAAGCGTCACTCCCGCGCGCCGAAACGTCACTCACATTCTGCCGAAGCGTCACTCACGTCGGCCGAGAGGTCAGCGGGTGACGTCTCGGCCGACG
>JALZDD010000256.1 GCA_030862715.1 Actinomycetota bacterium
CGTTCTGGTCGACAAACATAGACCCCGAACCCCAGGACCGCAGGGGTGGTCCTCATCGTGGCGCGTGGCGTGTCGTCAGTTTGTACGTTGTTCATCCAGGCGTAAGGCGATCTGGTCCCAGATCACCTCTGCGAGGGCGGATTTCGCCCCTTCCTGTACGTCGACGTGGCGTCCGTCGGCGCCCAGGATGACTGCCTTGTTGACCTCGCTGCCGAAGACCGCACCCCCGCTGACGTCGTTGACGACGAGCAGGTCGCAGCCCTTCCGCTTCAGCTTGGCCGTGGCGAGCTCGAGCACCGAGCCCGTCTCATCGCCGGTCTCGGCCGCGAACCCCACGACGACCTGACCGGGCTTGGTCCGGTGGTGGGAGATCTCGGCCAGGATGTCGGGGTTCTGCATCAGCTCGATCGTCGGCGCCGACCCGTCGGCAGCCTTCTTGATCTTGGCCTCGCTCACCCCGGTCGGCCGGAAGTCGGCAGGGGCGGCAGCCATGACGACCGCGTCCGCACCGGTGGCCGCGGAGACCACGGCGTCGCGCAGCTCGGCGGTCGTGCCGACACGTACGACCTTCAGGCCGGCCGGGTCGGGCAGGGTCACGTTGGCGGCGACCAGGGTCACCTCGGCACCGCGGGCGGCCGCGGCCCGGGCGATGGCGTAGCCCTGGAGCCCGGACGAGCGGTTGCCGAGGTAGCGGACCGGGTCCAGATACTCCCGGGTGCCGCCGGCCGAGACGACGACGTGACGACCGACGAGGTCGGCACGCCCGCCATGGGTGAGCACGGCACGGGAGAGCTCGAAGATCTCGGCCGGCTCGGGCAGGCGGCCCTTGCCGGTGTCCTTGCCGGTCAGCCGACCCTCGGCGGGCTCGATCACGATGTTGCCGCGCTCGCGCAGGGTGGCGACGTTGGCCTGGGTCGCCGGGTGCTCCCACATCTCGGTGTGCATCGCCGGAGCGAACACGACCGGGCAGCGCGCAGTGAGCAGTACGTTGCTGAGCAGATCGTCCGCGAGGCCGTGGGCCGCGCGGGCGAGCGTGTTGGCGGTCGCGGGCGCGACCACGACGAGGTCGGCCTGCTGCCCGATGCGTACGTGCGGGACCTCGGTGATGTTCTCGAAGACGCCGGTGGCGATCTCCTTGCCCGACAGCGCCGCCCAGGTGGGGGCGCCGACGAACTCGAGGGCGGCGGCCGTGGGGACCACGGTGACGTCATGGCCGGACTCGGTGAACCGGCGCAGCAGCTCGGCCGCCTTGTAGGCGGCGATGCCGCCGGCGACCCCTAAGACCACGCGCGGCCCCTCCCCCTCGAGGGGAGCGGCCGAAGTGGTGCTGTTGGTGGACAGCGGAAGACCTGGACGATCAGGCGCCGGAGGCCGGCGCCTCGGCGGCGGCAGCCTGAGCCGCAGCCTGGGCGGCCAGCTCGGCCGGATCGATGTCCTCGCAGGTCAGCAGGTCCTCGTTGATCTCGCGCAGCGCGATCGAGAGGGGCTTCTCCTGAACGTGGGTGTCGACCAGGGGGCCGACGTACTCGAGGAGGCCTTCGCCGAGCTGGGAGTAGTAGGCGTTGATCTGGCGAGCCCGCTGGGCGCTGTAGAGAACCAGCTTGTACTTGCTGTCGGTCTTCGTCAGCAGGTCGTCGATCGAGGGGTTGGTCACGCCCTGGGCGTCGATCTGAGGGGCAGCCACGTGAGCCTCACTTGTCGGCTTGGTCGGATTTCTTGCTCGGAAGCCCGAGCGTCATCAAGGTTACCAACTCATCGGCTGCCTGATGAACTTCGTGGTTCACGATCGTGACGTCGAACTCCTTCTCCGCCGCCAGCTCGACCCTCGCGGTCTCCAGGCGGCGCTCCCGCTCGGCCTCGGTCTCGGTGCCTCGACCGACCAGCCGACGGACGAGCTCGTCCCAGCTCGGCGGGGCCAGGAAGACGAAGATCGCCTCGGGCATGGTCTCGCGCACGAGCCGGGCTCCCTGCAGGTCGATCTCGAGCATCGCCGGGCGTCCCTCGGCCAGCGCCTTGTCGACGGGGCCACGAGGGGTGCCATAGCGCGCCAGGTTGTGGACCGTGGCCCACTCCAGCAGCTCGCCACCGGCGATCATCGCGTCGAACTCCTCATCGGAGACGAACAGGTAGTGCACGCCGTGAACCTCGCCTGCGCGCGGCTTACGGGTCGTCGCCGAGACGGACAAGAAGACCTCGGGGTGGTCGTCGCGCACCGCCGCGGAGACGGTGCCCTTGCCGACCGCGGTCGGACCGGCCAGGACGACCAGTCGCTTCTCGTGGCCTTCGCCGGCACCGGCCGGGGTCTTCTCGTCCGCCATCAGACTCATCGGCGAGCGAACTCCTCGACCAGCGCGGCCACCTGCTTGGGGCCGAGGCCCTGCACACGGCGGCTCATCGCGATGCCGAGACGCTCCATCATCTGGGTTGCCCGCACCTCACCGAGGCCGGGGTGGGAGGTCAGCAGGTCGATGACCTTCATCTTGCCGACGACCTCGTTCTTCTTCCCTTCCTCGATGACCTCGAGGACGGACATGCCGCCAGTGCGGACCTTGTTCTTGACAGCAGCCCTCTCCTGGCGCGAGGCCGCGGCTTTGACGAGCGCGGCAGCGCGCTGTTCAGGGGTGATGTCCGGAGGCAGAGCCACGAAGACTCCCTTTCACGATCAATGTGTGTCGACAGGGCAACCGGGTCGCGCGGTACAGGGATCGTGCCCCCCGGCTGAGCGCTGA
>JALZDD010000259.1 GCA_030862715.1 Actinomycetota bacterium
CCCCAGACGCCCCAGGGCTCGGAGCGGGCCAGGGCACCGGAGAGGCACTCACGCATCACCGGGCAGTCGAGGCAGCGATCTTTGGCCACCTCGAGGGCGGCGGGGGACTCTGAGAACCACAACGCAGAGTCGTCTCCGTGGCACGGTAGGCCGGCGGCGTACAAAGGCGGGATGATCTCCAAGGGCACCCCTCGAGAATCTGCGCCTGAGGTAGGCCCGCACATCGGGAAACTACCTTAGATCGCCCCTGAGGATCCCCCCACTGAGAATCTCTTGAGGGGGAATCGTTTCGGACTCGTGATTCGCGTTTACGCCCCTGTTCGTCGCAAATCTCTCTACGATTCGAAATCGCCGCGACTCGACGCGGCGGAACCCCGAGAGGAGCAACCCGTGAAGCTCGGAAAGCAAGGAATCAGCCTTGCGCTCGTCGCGGCAGGCCTGGTGGTCACACCGATCGCCGCCATCGCTGCTGAACCGGATCCCAGCGGCATCGACCAACTGAAGGCCGCGGCCGACCAGACCGTGACCCTCAAGAAGGAGGGCGCCACCGGCCTGATCGGCTACGCGTCCACCAAGGGCGACCTGCTGCCCGGCGTCACCGCTGACAGCAAGTCGGAGGCGGCCGAGAAGGCACGCGAATACCTCGACAAGTACGCCTCGGTCTTCGGTGCCGAGGCCGGCCAGCTCGACCAGTCGAAGGTCAGCACCACCCCGGCCGGGTGGACGGTCGAGTTCGAGCAGGCCTACAAGGACGTGCCGGTCTTCGGCGGCGTCCTGAAGGCCCACGTCGACAAGGCAGGCGACCTGACCTCGGTCAACGGTTTCGCCGCCCCGAACCTCGACCTCAGCACGACCCCGAAGTGGTCGAAGGAGAAGGCCGGCGCCAAGGCGCTCGAGCTGGTGAAGGCGAAGCCCGCCGAGGCCCACACCGACAGCAAGGTGGACACCACCGGCGTCGAGGTCGTCAAGGCCGACCTCAACATCTACCGCATGGGCGCGGCCCAGGGCGTGAGCGGCAAGAGCCTGCTCGCCTGGGTCGTCGAGGTGTCCAACCGGTCCACCGTCCGCGAGGTCGTCGTACTCGACGCCGCCAGCGGCAAGCCCGTCAACCGCTACTCGATGCTCCACTCGGCCACCGACCGTGAGCTCGTCGAGAAGCACAACACCCCCGACACCGCCGACGACGCGACCGTCTGGACCGAGAACGACGCCTTCCCCGGCACGCTCGACCAGGACCAGCAGAACGAGGTCGCCACCACCGGCGAGTCCTACTGGCTCTTCAAGAACACCTTCGGCCGCGACTCCTACGACGGCAACGGCTCGAAGATGATCACGGTCAACAACGACCCGGCGATCTCGTGCCCGAACGCCAACTGGAACGGCGAGACCACCAACTACTGCTCTGGGGTCACCTCCGACGACGTGGTGGCGCACGAGTGGGGTCACGCCTACACCGAGCACACCTCCGGCCTGATCTACCAGTGGCAGCCGGGTGCGCTCAACGAGGCCTACTCCGACATGTGGGGCAACACGGTCGACTTCCTCAACACCCGTGAGAACACCACTGATGACGTGGCCCGTACGGCTGGGCACTGCTCCTCCTCCACCCGCGGCGCCATCACGCTGACGATCAACTCGCCGGCCGACGTCGCCGGCGATTGTCCGGCCGCTGCCGCCAACTTCGGCCCGGTCTACCCGACCGCCGGAGTGACCAGCGACATCGTGGTCGGTCTCGACGCCGCCAACAGCGGTGGCCCGACGACCACCGACGGTTGCTCGCCGCTGGAGAACGCCGCTGCGATCAACGGCAAGTTCGTGCTCGTCGACCGCGGCACCTGCCCGTTCACCCAGAAGGTCGCGAACGCGAAGAACGCCGGCGCCCTGGGCGTCGTGATCGCGTTCCTGCAGGGTCAGTCGATCGGCAGCATCTCCGGCAACTCCGACATCTACGGGGCGACCACCGACTACGCCACCGGCCAGAAGATCAAGAACGCCACCGGCACGGTCAACATCACCATCAAGGACACCTCGGCCGACACCAAGGACGAGTCCGTACGCTGGCTGATGGGTGAGGACTCGACCGCCTTCGGCGGCGCGATCCGCGACATGTGGAACCCGAACTGCTACGGCGACCCGGGCAAGGTCTCCGACGAGGAGTACCACTGCGACGGTGCCACCGACTCCGGCGGCGTCCACGTCAACTCCGGTGTCATCAACCACCACTACGCCCTGCTCGTCGACGGTGGCGCCTACAACGACGTCAACGTGGCGAGCATCGGCCTGGACAAGGCGGCCAACCTGATCTGGCACGCCCAGACCAACTACCTGACGCCGACCTCGGGCTTCCCCGAGTACGCCCAGGCGATGGTCTCCTCCTGCGCCGACCTGATGGGTGTGACGACGCTCAAGAAGCTCACCCTGGGCACCTCGACGCCGCAGACCGGCGGCGGCGAGACTCCGGGTGGCGAGGCCACGGCTCCGGCTCTGGACCCGATCACGGCCGATGACTGCGCGGCGGTCGCGGCGGCCAACACGGCCACCGAGCTCACCAAGGAGCCGGTCCAGTGCAACTTCGGCCCGATGCTCGACCCGAACACCCCGGCCCTGTGTGGCGAGGGCACCAACGAGGTCACCACCTACACCGAGGACTTCGAGGACGGCCTGACCGGTTGGACCCAGGACGCCGAGGCACTGGTCCCCGGCAACGACTACCCCTGGGAGGCCGGCTCGGACGTCGAGGGCAACGAGAGCGGTCTTGCGTTCGCGCCTGGCCCGAACGAGGGCGCCTGCGGGTCCGCGACGGGTGACATCACCAGCCGAAACGGCCTCGTCAGCCCGACTCTCACTGTCCCGAGCGGCCTGTCGCCGCGGTTGAGCTTCGACCACTCGGTGCTCACCGAGTGGGGCTATGACGGCGGCAACGTCAAGGCCTCGGTCAACGGCGGCGAGTTCAAGCTCGTCGACCAGGCCGCGTACGCCTTCAACGCACCGGGCGGCACGATGAGTGCCGGTAGCGGATACATGGAGGGCGAGGCGGCCTGGACCGGCTCGGACGGCAACAGCTTCACCGGTGAGTGGGGCACCACGATCGTGAAGCTCGACTCCATCGCAGCA
>JALZDD010000260.1 GCA_030862715.1 Actinomycetota bacterium
CCGATCACGCTCCGGTCAACGGCGCAGGAGGCGACGGAGCCGGCCACGCTGTGAGGCCTCCGCTTCCCTTCGACGGGCGCGGGCGTCCTCGACCTCCTGCTGGATCTCCTCCGGCATCGTGTGCAGACCTTGCATGACCAGCTTCACGACCTGCATCACCTCGTCGCCGGGGATCGTGGCGTAGTCGCCGATGTTGTATTCGGGGAAGCTGCTCTGCTCGATCATCTCGGTGAAGGAGAAGCCGCCGAGCTTGCCGATGAGGAGGTTGTCATCGCGATAGTCGTCGAGAAGCTCTTGGCGGAACTCGGAGGTCATGTAGACCGCGCTGGTGTCATTCCAACCGAGCTGGGTGGCCCTGGTGACGAACTCGCCACGCAGGATCTGGATCCACTTGAGCCGGGTGGCCTTCCAGGAGTCGACGCCTCGGAGGCGACCGCGCATCGGTGCCGCTGCCACGATCGGAGCCAGGTGCCGCGCGGTCTCGACGGTCCGCCAGCCGGATCCGACGTTGCTCGACCCAGCCCCCTCGCCCTGGATCGGGAGCTCGCACGTGCTGAGGAAGTCCGCGACCGCGTTGCCGTGGCGCAGCTCCTTGCGGACGAAGGGGCGAAGCCGCAGGTCGACGTCCGGAATGGCCGTTGTGATGGTGTCCGCGAACTCTCCGTAGCGCAGGAAGCTCATGTCGAGCGGCGACCACTCGCGAAATTCCTCGAAGGGGAGATCGACCAGTTCGGCGTGCTCGGGCCTCATCACCATCAGCCGCTCGACGTAGAAGGCGTTGTAGAACGTGGCCTGATCGCGAACGTAGTGGACCCAGCGGACCTTCGCGCCCGCTTGGCGCGCGTACTCGCCGATCGCGCTGATGTGCTCGGGCTTGAGCAGCGAGAACGACTCGCACGAGATCACCGTGGTCTCGGCGCTGCCCGAGGCGATCGAATCGACGAGCTGCTCCCAGGTGCCGAGGGCGGGCGTGAAGAGCACCTCGCCGAGGAGCTGGGAGTAGAGGTTCTGGTGCTGGACGCTGTGCGTGCCCCGGCCGATCGTGGGATAGGCGACCTCGGGAGGCAGCTTGCCCTCGCGGCTTGCTCGGGCAAGGAAGGTCTGGATCGCCGTGCTTCCGGTCTTGAAAGTGCCGGAATGGACGATCAGAGTCTTCTGCATGCAACGCTCCAAGTGTCGCTGCTGGGATGGGGAGCGGCGCGACGTCCCGCGTGGCACGAATCTTACTGGCCGAGGCTCACTGACCGAGCTTCTTCTGCTCGATCTGGGCGTTGATCTCGACCAGCTCGGGATGGCTCTCCAGGAGGGAGACGAGGCCACGGGTGTCGAGGCGGTGGGCGTCGTGGTCCTCGATGAGGATATGCAGGAGCCGCATGTCCTCGGGGGTGTCGAGGGTGATCCGGTACGCCGAGGCATCCCGCTCCCACGGCAGGTTGAGCTTGGGCCGGGCGTCGTCGGTATAGAGCCACGGGGTGACGTGCTCGCGGTGGGGCGTCTCGGTCGCGAGCCGGTCGGCCTCCAGCAGCGCCGCCGCGGAGAAGACCTCGAAGTCGAGCCCGCGCGGGTAGGTGCGTTCCAGGGCGTTGCTGGCATAGAGCGCGGGATCACCGGCGGCGGCCCAGGCGTCGATGCCGTGGCGTACGACCTCGCCGTCGATCAAAGGGCAGTCGCTGGTCACCCGGACGACGACATCGGGCTCGAACTCCCGCACCGCCAGCGCGAAGCGCGACAGCACGTCGGGCTCGCTGCCACGGACCACCCCGGCGCCGAGCTTGTCGGCCAGGACGGCGACCGGGTCGTCGTCGACGTTGGTGGTCGTCGCGACGATCACCGGCAGTCCGGCCGCGGTGAGCCGAGTGAGGTGGTGCTCGAGCATGGTGATGCCGGCCGCCTCCCGGAGCACCTTGCCGGGGAGGCGGGTGCTGGTCATGCGCGCCTGGGTGATGACCGCGGTCTTCACAGGGTTCCGATCAGCGTCTCGACGACCTGGTCGACCTGGTCGTCGGTCAGGTCGGGGTACAACGGCAAGGAGAGCTCCTCGGCGTAGAACGCTTCCGCGTTCGGGCACATCCCGCGCTGGTAGCCCAGGTCCGCGTAGACCGGGTGCCAGTAGACCGGGATGTAGTTGACCTGTACGCCGATTCCGGCTGCCCGCATCTTCTCGAAGACCTCGCGCCGACGGTCCTCGAGGATGCGCACCGGATAGAGGTGCCAGGCCGGGTCGACGCCCTCGCGCTGGACCGGCAGCCGCAGCCCGTCGACGTCGGCGAGCGCGGCGTTGTAGCGGGCGGTGATCTCGGTACGCCGCTGCTTGAACCCGGCCAGCCGGGCGAGCTGGGAGAGCCCGAAGGCGCACTGGAGGTCGGTGAGCCGGTAGTTGAGCCCGAGCTCGTGGACCTCCTGGTGCCACGGCCCCTCGTCCTTGATCCGGAACCGGTCGGCGTCACGCATCAGCCCCACGAAGTGGAACTCATGGGCCCGCTGCCCGATGGCGGCGTCCTTGGCGACGACAGCGCCACCCTCGGCGGTGGTGAGGTTCTTGGTCGGGAAGAACGAGAGCGTGGTCAGGTCGGCCAGGTCTCCGACCGGGCGCCCGCCGGAGAAGCCACCGATCGAATGGGCAGCGTCTGCGAGGGTCAGCGCGCCGGCCCGGTCGGCGATCGCCTGCAGCGCGGCGTAGTCGGCGGGATGGCCGGCGTAGTCGACGGCGGCGATCACCTTGGTGTGGTCGGTGACGAGCGCGTCGACCGCGGCCGGGTCGAGGAGGGCGGTGTCCTCCTCCACGTCGGCGAAGACGACCTTCGCGCCGAGCAGCGAGGCCCCCGACGCGGTCGCGACGAACGTCATCGGCGTGGTGACGACCTCGTCACCGGCACCCACCCCGGCGGCGGCGTAGGCGATGTGGAGGGCAGCGGTGCCGGAGGTGCACGAGACCGCCCGGTGCCCACCGACCAGGTCGGAGAGCGCCTGCTCGAACGCGGCGACCGTTGGCCCGGTGGTGAGCCAGTCGCCGCGCAGGATCGCCGTGACTGCCTCGATGTCCGCCTCGGAGACCGACTGGCGGCCGTAGGGCAGCATTAGTGTCCCGCACCTCCATTCCGTGCCGTAAGGCGCACGCTGCGCACGCACCTCGCCGCGTTGGCATCGCTCGGAAGACGCCCGGTATGCCGTCGCGACGCCGCCTAGCGATGTACGCACGCATCGCACGACTTGCGGCACGGACTTTCGGATTGGGGCACTGATGCCGAGGATCATCGTCGCCGAGATCCGCA
>JALZDD010000030.1 GCA_030862715.1 Actinomycetota bacterium
GGTCCTCCCCGATCGCGAAGAGCAGCTCGCGCACAGCCGCCTCGGCCCGCTTCTGGTCGAACACCGGCACGTCCGCCACGTCCCGCTCGGGGACATGGACGGGCGCTACGTCATCGAAGTTGTCGGACATGTGCTCAGTATCAGGCGGGCGGGGTGCCCTCGGGCGAACCGGCCTCGGTCGGCTTGGTGACGTCGACACCGTTGGCGGACTGGGTGCCGGACTGGGCACCGGACTGCTTCCCGGCCGCGCGGATCGCCTTGGCGAGGTTCTCCTTGTCGCGCTCGACGATCCACCGCGGGATCTCGACCGCTGGGCGCTCGGAGGGGCGGCGAGTGTCGGAGCCGGTCCAGGCCGGACGCGGGTCGCGGCGACGCAGCGGCTCGAAGATCTCGGCTACCTCGTGCTTGGACAGCGTCTCCTTCTCGAGGAGCTCCAGGACCAGGGTGTCGAGGACGTCCCGGTTCTCCTCGAGGATGTCGAAGGCCTCCTGGTGCGCAGTGGCGAGGAGCTTCTTGGTCTCGTCGTCGACGACGGCGGCGACCTCTTCGGAGTAGTTGCGCTGGTGACCGATGTCACGGCCCAGGAACGGCTCGCCGTTGGACTCACCGAGCTTGATCGCACCCAGGCGCTCGGTCATACCGAACTGGGTGACCATCGCGCGGGCGAGGTTGGTCGCCTTCTCGATGTCGTTGCCGGCGCCCGTGGTCGGGTCGTGGAAGATGAGCTCCTCCGCGGCACGGCCACCGAGCATGTAGGAGAGCTTGTTGAGCATCGAGGACCGGGTCTGCGAGTACTGGTCGTCGTCGGGCATGACCAGGTTGTAGCCCAGCGCCTTGCCGCGCGGCAGGATCGTGATCTTCTGGACCACGTCCGGCCCCGGCAGAGCCGCGGCGACCAGCGCGTGGCCACCCTCGTGGTAGGCGGTGATGAGCTTCTCCTGCTCGCTCATCAGACGCGTGCGCTTCTGCGGGCCGGCGATGACCCGGTCGATGGCCTCGTCGAGCGCCTTGTTGGTGATCAGCTTCTGGTCGCTGCGAGCGGTCAGCAGCGCGGCCTCGTTGAGCACGTTGGCCAGGTCGGCACCGGAGAACCCGGGGGTCCGGCGGGCGACCGAGTCGAGGTCGATGTCGCCGGCCAGCGGCTTGCCGCGGGCGTGGACCTGCAGGATCTTCTCGCGACCGGCGAGGTCAGGAGCGTCCACCTGGATCTGGCGGTCGAAGCGGCCCGGGCGCAGCAGTGCCGGGTCGAGCACGTCGGGACGGTTGGTCGCCGCGATCAGGATGACCCCGCCGCGTACGTCGAAACCGTCCATCTCCACGAGGAGCTGGTTGAGCGTCTGCTCACGCTCGTCGTGGCCACCGCCCATGCCGGCACCACGGTGACGGCCGACGGCGTCGATCTCGTCGATGAAGACGATGGCGGGAGCGTTCTCCTTGGCCTGCTCGAACAGGTCGCGGACACGGCTCGCACCGACACCGACGAACATCTCGACGAAGTCCGAACCGGAGATCGAGTAGAACGGCACGCCGGCCTCGCCCGCGACGGCACGCGCGAGCAGCGTCTTACCGGTGCCTGGCTGGCCGTAGAGCAGCACGCCCTTGGGGATCTTGGCGCCCACGGCCTGGAACTTCGCCGGCTCCTGCAGGAACTCCTTGATCTCCTGGAGCTCCTCGACCGCCTCGTCCGCACCGGCGACGTCGGAGAACGTCGTCTTCGGCATGTCCTTGGTGATCAGCTTCGCCTTGGACTTGGCGAACTGCATGACCCCGCGGCCGCCGCCGCCCTGCATCGAGTTCATCAGGAACAGGAACAGGATGATGATCAGCGCGAACGGCAGTACGAAGCTCAGGATCGAGCCGAGCACGGAGGGCTTGGCGACCTCGGAGTTGAACTCCTTGAGGTTGTCACCCTCGGCCTCGGTCTTGCGCACCATCTCGATGAGCGCTTCCTGGTCGCCATCGACCCAGAAGGTCGTGACCTCGGCGCTGCCCTTGCGGGCATCCTTGACCAGGGTCGCCTTGATCTCCTGGTCGCCGTCGACGAACGTGATCTCCTTGACCTGGTCGTTCTGGATGTATTCGGTCAGCTCGCTGGTGGTGATCTCGTCACCGCCGTTGCGAGGGGCCAGGTACTGCAGCGCCAGGATCACACCGAGCACTGCCACGATGATCCACAGCCAGGGACCTTTGAATATGCGCTTCACAGGCTTCTTTCAACCGTTACGGGGTCAGACAACGCACGCAGGGCAGCGTGCACGTCATTTAGAACGACGGTACACGCCAAATCGTGCCCGCCCCATCTGTGCGGTTCCGCTGTTGGCGTAACAGCAGGCGCTCGCCGACTCAGTTCCAGCCTCAGCTGTAGATGTGCGGCGCGAGCGTCGAGATGTCGCGCAGGTTGCGGTACTTCTCGTTGAAGTCGAGGCCGTAGCCGACCACGAACTCGTCGGGGATGTCCCACCCGACGTACTTCACGTCGACGGGCATGCTGACCGCCTCGGGCTTGCGGAGCAGGGTGGCGATCTCGATGCTCGCCGGGCCGCGGCTGGTGAGGTTGGAGGTCAGCCAGGTCAGGGTCAGGCCGGAGTCGATGATCTCGTCCACGACGAGCACGTGCTTGCCGGTGACATCGGTGTCGAGGTCCTTCAGGATCCTCACCACACCGGACGACTTGGTGCCGGAGCCGTAGGAGGAGACGGCCATCCAGTCCATCTCGACGTGGCGGTTCAGGGCGCGCGCGAGATCGGCCATGATCATCACCGCACCACGTAGGACGCCGACGATCAGCAGCTCCTGACCCTCGTAGTCCTTCTCGATCCGGCGGGCCAGCTCTTCGACCTTCGCCTGGATCTCGTCGTGGGTGAACAGGGTCTTCACGAGGTCGTCGCCGACGTACTCGGTGTCCATGTCCGTCACTCTAAGGGCTTGGTGTGAACGGTCCCGATTCGAAGACGATACGACCGTTCGTACGCTTCGCGCGCAG
>JALZDD010000274.1 GCA_030862715.1 Actinomycetota bacterium
GATGCGGAGAAGCAGGACAAGTTCCGCGGCGAGGCGGTTCAAAGCGCTTCTCCCCGGGTACCCGGTTGACACTTCGCATCCCTATCCGGTCCTGGAAGGCAGCACAGATGAAGGTCCTTGGCGTCAACGCCCTCTTCCACGATCCCAGCGCTGCGCTCGTCATCGACGGCGTGACGGTCGCGGCGACGGAGGAGGAGCGCTTCTCGCGCCGCAAGCACGGTCACCGGCCGGTGCCGTTCGCGGCGTGGGAGCTCCCCGACCACGCCATCCGATGGTGCTTGGACGAGGCCGGGATCGAGCCCGGCGACCTGGACGCGGTGGCGTACTCCTACGACTGCTCCCTGGCCCGGCCGGCGGAGGACATGGGGCTGCACGACCCGTGGGACAGCCTGCGCCAGGCGTACGCCTCCCATGCACCTGACTTCCTGACCAACATCCTGCCCGGACTGGACCGGGCGGCCGTACGCTTCGTGCCTCACCACATCGCCCACGCCGCCTCCGCGGCGCTGGCCTCGCCGTACGTCGCCGGCGGCACCGACGTGCTCGTCCTCGACGGCCGCGGCGAGTGCCACAGCCACCTCGCCGGCTACTACGACGATCGCGGGTCGCTGACGACCCTGCGCACCCAGTCGCTTCCGCACTCGCTCGGGCTCGTCTTCGAGGAGCTCACCGAGCATCTGGGGTTCCTGCGCGCCAACGACGAGTACAAGGTGATGGCGCTCGCCTCCTACGGCAAGCCGTTCGCAGCCAGCGGTCACCGGATGGACGAGCTGACCGAGCGGATCCGGCTCACCGGTGACGGCGGGTTCATCACCGAGCCCATCGACTGGTCCGCCCTCGCGCCACGGCTGAGGCCCGGCGAGCAGCTGACCGCCGACCATGCCGATCTGGCCGCGAGCGTGCAGCTGCGCTTCGAGGAGGTCCTGGTCGAGCTGGCCCGGTGGCTGCGCGGACGGACCGGTGGCGGTCACCTGACGCTCGCCGGTGGAGTGGCGCTCAACTGCGTCGCCAACACCAAGCTGGTCGAGAGCAGCGGCTACGAGAACATCTGGGTCCAGCCGGCCGCCGGCGACGCCGGCACGGCGCTCGGGGCGGCCCTGCAGGTCGCCGCCGACCACGGCGACGACCTCGAGCCAATGCCGGGCGCCGCCCTCGGGCGAGAGTGGCCGGAGAAGGAGATCGAGGCGGCGCTGCGTACCGCCCGGGTGGCCTACGAGCGTCCCGACGACCTGGCCGCGACCGTCGCCGAGACGCTGGCCGGCGACGGGATCGTCGCGTGGTTCCAGGGGCGCAGCGAGTTCGGTCCGCGGGCGCTCGGACACCGGTCGCTGCTCGCCCATCCCGGGCGCCAGGAGAACCTCGAGCGGATCAACGACGTCAAGGGTCGCGAGCAGTTCCGGCCGGTGGCGCCGATGGTGCTCGCCGAGCGTGCCGCGGACATCTTCGAGCGCGGACCGCTGCCCTCGCCGTACATGCTCTTCGTCCACGACGTCGCCGCCGAGTGGCACACGGTGATCCCGGCGGTTACCCACGTCGACGGCACCGCCCGGGTCCAGACCGTGGATGCCGAGGACGAGCCGCTGGTGGCGCGGATGCTGAAGGAGTTCGAGGCCCGGACCGGGCTGCCCGTCGTGATCAACACCAGCCTGAACACCGCCGGCCGGCCGATGGTCGACTCGCCGCGAGACGCCCTGGAGTGCTTCGGGTCGGCGCCGATCGACCTGCTCGCCATCGGACCGTTCGTCGTACGACGCGCAAGGACGTTCTCATGACCATCGAGACCACCATCGTCATCCCCACCCTGGGCAGGCCCAGCCTGTGGGTGCTCCTGGACGCGCTGGCGAGCCAGACCGTCCCGCTGCACCACCCGGTGATCGTCGTCGACGACCGTCCCGACGGGGACGACCTGGCCGTCGGCGACCTCCCGATCGACGTCGAGGTCGTCCGCACCGGGAGCGGCGGCCCGGCCCGTGCTCGCAACATCGGCTGGCGCCACACCCGTACGCCCTGGGTCTCCTTCCTCGATGACGACGTGGTGCCGGACATGTCCTGGTATCGCGACCTCATCGCCGACCTTCGCCTGCTCGAGGACTACCCCGAGCAGGAGATCGTCGGGAGCCAGGGACGCCTCACCGTCCCGCTGCCCGGCGAGCGTCGCCCCACCGACTGGGAGCGCGGCACCGCGAGCCTGGAGACCTCGGCGTGGATCACCGCCGACATGAGCTACCGGCGTGACCGGATCGCCGCGGTGGGCGGGTTCGACGAGCGCTTCCGCCGCGCTTTCCGTGAGGACGCCGACCTGGCCCTGCGCCTCGGCGCCGACCGCGGCCGGATCGTCACCGGCAGCCGGCACGTGACCCATCCCGTGCGGCCCTCCGACGACTGGGCGAGCCTGCGGGCCCAGGCGGGCAACGCCGACGACATGCTGATGCGGGCCATCCACGGTCCCGGCTGGCACGAGCGCGCGAAGGCTCCCGAGGGGCGCCGGAAGGCCCACCTCGCCATCACCGCCTCCGGAGCCCTCGCCATCGTCGGCCTGCTGTCCCGGCGGCGACGGCTCGCCACCGCGGGTGCCCTGGGCTGGCTCGTCGGCACCGCCGAGCTCGCCGGTGACCGCATCGCACCCGGACCGAGGACCGCCGACGAGATCCGGCGGATGCTGCTCACCAGCGCCGCGATCCCCGCGGCCGCGACCTGGCACCTGCTTCGGGGCATCAGGCTCCACCACGGGGCCCCGCCGTGGCGAGGCATCCCGGAGCTGGTCCTGCTCGACCGCGACGGCACCCTGATCGAGGACGTCCGCTACAACGGCGACCCCGCTCTGGTGCGCCCGCTGCCTGGTGTCCGGGGGGCTCTCGACCGGCTCCGGGCGGAGGGCGTCCGGCTGATCATCGCGACCAACCAGTCCGCCATCGGCCGCGGCGTCATCAGCGAACAGCAGGCCGACGCCGTCGACGACCGGGTCATCGAGCTGCTCGGCCCGTTCGAGGCGGTGCTCCGTTGCCCGCACTCCCCCGACGATCGCTGCGAGTGCCGCAAACCCGGTCCTGACCTGATCAAACAGGCGCTCGCCAGCACCGGCGTGCATCCTGACCGCGCGGTGATGATCGGCGACATCGGCAGTGACGTAGACGCCGCGAAGAACGCCGGCGTGAGCGGCATCCTGGTCCCGACGCTCCAGACCCGCCGCGAGGAGGTCGACGCCGCGCCGCGCACCTGCGCCGGCCTCGTCCAGGCCGTCGACCATCTGCTGGGAGGCGTGTGGTGAGGTCCCTCGTCGTACGCCTCGACTCGATGGGCGACGTGCT
>JALZDD010000289.1 GCA_030862715.1 Actinomycetota bacterium
CTCGGTGCCCTCGGTCTTGCCACCGGAGCGGGCGATGAGGCCCTCGGCGACGGCGTCGGCGACCACGCGGGTCAGCAGGCCGACCGCGCGGATGGCGTCGTCGTTGCCCGGGATCGGGAAGTCGACCTCGTCGGGGTCGCAGTTGGTGTCCAGGATGCCGACGATCGGGATCCTGAGCTTGCGAGCCTCCTCGACAGCGAGGTGCTCCTTCTTGGTGTCGACGATCCAGACGGCGGACGGGGTGCGACCCATCTCGCGGATGCCGCCCAGGGTCTTCTCGAGCTTGTCGCGCTCCCGCTTCATCTGCAGGAGCTCCTTCTTCGTGCGACCCGAGCCGGCGACGTCGTCGAAGTTGACCTCGTCGAGCTCCTTGAGGCGGTTGATCCGCTGGTGCACAGTCTGGAAGTTGGTGAGCATGCCGCCCAGCCAGCGCTGGTTGACGTAGGGCATCCCGACGCGCGTCGCCTGCTCGGCGATGGCCTCCTGGGCCTGCTTCTTGGTGCCCACGAACATGATCGTGCCGCCCTTGGCCACGGTCTCCTTGATGAAGGCGTAGCTGCGGTCGATGTAGGCCAGCGACTGCTGCAGGTCGATGATGTAGATGCCGTTGCGGTCGGTGAGGATGAACCGCTTCATCTTCGGGTTCCAGCGACGGGTCTGGTGTCCGAAGTGGACGCCGCTCTCGAGGAGCTGGCGCATGGTCACGACTGCCATGATGTTTTTTCTCCTAGGTGTTGGCCCGCGTGTGCACCGCTGGTGGCTCGACCTTGCGTTTCTCGAGGTCGGGCGGGTGTTGGCGCGAGCCGGTCGGTTTTCAGTTTCGCGCCCATCGGTGGTGATGGGCCCTGACGCCTGCGCGCGGTCCGACCTGAGCGTGCTGCTCGGGACTGAGGGCCGCGCCCGCGGGCGACCGGCGTCTCGGAGCGAGGCACCGTCGCGGTCTGCTGGCGTGCGAAGTCAGCCCACAGGGGGCTGCCGATCCAAGACTAGCCGCCGACCGGGGTCTCGGGCCAATCCGACGTGACCTGCTCCGGCGCGGGCCGATCAGTGTCCACAGGGGTGTCTCGGGACGGGGTTATCCACAGGACGTACGCCGCTCGTTGTGCGGTTCCTCGATCCGGGGTTGTCTGCTCGTCATGACCTCGTACCGCCTCTCCGACCAGGCCCGCGCCCTCGTCGCGGCCCTGTTCCTCGTCGTCCTCATCGCCCCGGCAAGCCCAGCCCTCGGAACGCCACGTGCCGAGGTGGCGCCGTCCGGCGCCTCGCTGGGTGGGGCAGTGGGTCACGGCGAGGGTCCGAGTCCGGTCGGAGGGGCGGACGAGGTCCCTCAGGGCGAATGGCCGCTGGCACCGCAGCCGGAGGTAGTGCGCCGCTTCGACCCGCCAGATGCTCCGTGGGGTGCGGGTCATCGCGGCGTGGACCTGTCTGGGTCACCGGGCGCCGTCGTTCGCGCCGCGATGGCCGGGACGGTCGCGTTCGCCGGAGTGATCGCCGGCAAAGCGGTCGTGAGCATCGACCACGGCGCCACACGGACCACCTATGAACCGGTCGCGGCCAACGTGGCCGTAGGCGATCCGGTGGCGGCCGGAGCGCCATTGGGCCGGCTCGGCATCGCCGGCTCCCACTGCTTCCCGGCCGCCTGCTTGCACTGGGGCTGGATCCGCAACGCGGACGATGTCTACCTCGACCCGCTGCTGCTCGTCGACGCACCGCGGCCGGTCCGGCTCCTCCCCCTCTGGCGCCCTGACCCGGTCCGGTAGTCCGACCTGCCGAACCGCGTGCGTCCCCAAGGCTTGTAGACGGACAGCACGACCGCGATCGTCAACGCGGTCAACGAGACCGCCGGCGGGAACCGCAGATCGCTCACGTCTCCGACCATCTCACCGGTCGCGGCCAAGATCTCGCCGATGGTCCGCACTTCGGCCATCCCCGGCATCAGGACGAAGAGGATCAACGCCACCAGCACAACATTGACCACCAGCTTCACCGCGACCCACCAGAACCGCACCAGCCCCCACTTGGTCCCCCAGCCGAGCACCAGTCCGGTCGCCAGCACGATGAGTCCCGCGGCGAGCATCGGGCCCGCGAGATAGGTGCCGATCACCTGCAGCGCCAGACCACGGTCGGCGGCGTCGCCTGCCCCTGTACCGACGGCAGCCATGATGCCGACCATCACGTCGATGCCGAGCCAGGCTCCCACCCCGAGGAGGTGGAGTACGAGCACTGCCTTGCGTACGCCGGGTCGCAGTCGCGCCGGCTTGCTGGTCGTCGAATTCCTGGTCATGCCGTCAGACTGGCTCGGCGAATCGGGCACCGCGTCCGCGTGGCGGCGTTGGCTGCGTACGTGATCTGGCGTACGCCCCGCCGAATCAGCAGTTGTGGCGACCGAAACCGTAGTTGTCGGCGACGAATCTCGACCTTCGTCGCCCAGAACTCACTTCTCGACCGGCCACAACTACACACTCGGCCGACGCAGCTGACGCTTCGGCGGGTCAGGCGCGGGGGTGCGCCTGGCGGTACGCCTTGCGGAGCCGGTCGCTGCTGACGTGGGTGTAGATCTGGGTGGTGGCCAGGCTGGCGTGACCGAGGAGCTCTTGGACCGAGCGGAGGTCGGCGCCACCTTCGAGGAGGTGGGTGGCGGTGCTGTGGCGAAGTCCGTGAGGACCGAGGTCGGGGGCGCCGGGGACGTCGGCGAGGCGGCGGTGGACGAGGGTGCGTACGGCGCGCTGGTCGAGTCGGCCTCCGCGGGCGCCGAGGAACAGGGCCGGACCGGAGGACTCGGTGACCAGCTGGGGGCGGCCACGGACGACCCACCGGTCGAGCGCCCGCACCGCGGGGCCGCCGAAGGGCACCATCCGCTCCTTGCGGCCCTTGCCGAGCACCCGGATGACCCGGCGCTCGTAGTCGACATCGTCCAGGTCGAGCCCGACGAGCTCACCGACCCGGGCGCCGGTCGCGTAGAGCATCTCCAGCACGGCGATGTCGCGCATCCCGACCGGCGTGCCGTCCTCGGCCGCGGTGATGGCGGCGGCGATGAGGGACTCGACCTCGTCGGGGCGCAGTACGGGCGGAAGAGTCCGGTGGGCCTTGGGCGAGCCGAGCGCGGCGCCGGCGTCGACCTGCGCCCGGCCGGTCCGGACCAGCCATCCGCAGAAGACCCGGGCTGCGGTGGCCCTCCGGGCCAGGGTCGTACGTGAGTGGCCGGTCGTCTGCTGCTTGGCCAGCCAGCTGCGCAGCGTGCGCAGGTCGATCGCCTCGGGCTCGGTGCGGCCCATACGGCCGGCGTGGTCGAGCAGGCTGCGGATGTCGCCCAGGTAGGCCCGGACGGTGTGGTCGGAGAGTCCGCGCTCGGCGCTGAGGTGTCGCTCGTAGTCCCCGAGCAGCCCGGCGTAGATCTCGGGGAGCTCCGCTTCCGCGGACTCGCCCTCCGGGTCCCCCTCTGAATCAGCGCTCACCCGAGCCAGGATAGGTCTTGCCTTCGGCCTCAGGTGCGAGCCGCGCCTGGGGCCAGCTGCCACCCGTCGGGGAACCGCTCGGCGAGACCGAGCGCCTCGAGTCGCGACAGCGCGGTGCCGGCCGTCTTCGGGTGCAGGCAGGCCGACCTCGCGATGGCGAGCTGTGACAAGGGGCTGCTCACCGGGACCGCGTCGAGGACCTGCTTCTCGGTGGAGGTGAGGGAGTCGCGGCGGCGTACGGGGCCTCGGGGCTCCTCGGGGACGGCCTCGCCGATGTCACCGACGAGCTCGCGTACGTCGAGACCGTCGGTCACCAGGACGCCTTTGCCGCTGCGTACGAGCTCGTGGGTGCCGACCGAGGTCATCGCGCCCACTTGACCTGGCACCGCCATCACGGGGGTGTTGATGCTGTAGGCCCAGTGGGAGGTGTTGAGGGAGCCGCTGCGCGCTGCCGCCTCGACGACCACGGTGCCCCGGGCGAGGGCGGCGATGATCCGATTGCGGGAGAGGAATCGATAGCGGGTGACCGGGAACCCGGGCGCGATCTCCGAGATCACCGCCCCGCTCTCGGCGATCGCGTCGAGCAGGCGCCGGTTGCGCAGCGGGTAGGGGACGTCGACGCCACCAGCGAGCACGGCGACGGTGCTCCCCGGCGGGCCGGTGAGCGCGCCTCGATGTGCGGCGGCGTCGATGCCGACCGCTGCCCCGGAGACCGTCACGAAGTCGTTGACCGCGAGGTCCGCCGCGATCCGCGCCGCGGCGTCGGCGCCGTAGGCCGTCGCATCCCGGGACCCGACGATGGCGACCGACCGGTCGAGGTCGCTGAGCAGGAGCGGTCCCCGGACCCACAGGCCGAGCGGGATGCCGGTGCGGTATTGAAGAGGCTCCTGACCGGCGAGCCGCTCGACCTGAGTCGGCCACTCCTCGTCGCCGGGGATGACGTAGCGGAAACCGGCGTTGGTCGCCCGCTCCAGGTCGCGGTCGGGGTGGATCTGGGCCAGCCGCAACCTCGCTTCGAGCCCGTCTTCGCCGAGATCGGGATCCTCCTCGGCGAAGCGCCGGTAGACCTCGGTCGCGGTGGATCCCACCATGCAGGTGTCGAGCAGTGGCGTGCCGGGCTCGATCAGCTGGCTCAGCGCGATCCTGGCCAGGCGCTCGCGCTCGAGGTCGGTGAAGGACGGTGCGACGGGCGCCGCGGTCATGCCGACCTCCCCTCGAAGGCCGACACGGTGAGCGAGCCGCCGTTGCGCAGCGCGAGCGCCGTCTCGGTCTCGGTGACGCCCGGCCAGTCGACCCCGGCGAGGTCGGCCACGGTCCACGCGAGGCGGTGCACCCGCACCGCGCCGCGACGCGTCAGGGCGCCGGAGAAGATGCGCGAGTCGATGAGCGCCTCGGCCGATGGCGGCAGCGGCCAGTTGTCGCGCAGCGCGATCCCGCTCGCCTGCCCGTTGAGCCGCCACCCGAAGTCGGCGTAGCGCTCTCGTTGGCGGCGCCTGGCCGCCGTGACCCGTTCGCGGATGTCGGCGCTGGTCTCCGAGCCCCACGGATCATGGTTCTGCTCGGACATCGGCCGCAGCGTGCGGATGATGTCGATGCGGTCGGTGATCGGGCCGGAGACCTTCCGCTCGTAGGACTGGCGCTCGTTGGACCGGCAGATGCAGCCGTCCTTGGTGATCGAGGCGTCGAAGTTGCCGCACGGACACGGGTTGGCGGCGAGCACGACGAGGGCGCGCGCCGGGAGCGTCACCGACTCCTCGCCTCGCGACACCGTGATGTCGCCGCTCTCCAGCGGCTCGCGCAGACACTCGATGACATCGCTCTTGAACAACGGGAACTCGTCGAGGAAGAGCACACCGGCGTGGGACAGCGAGACCTGGCCCGGGCGGACCCGGCCGGTGCCACCGCCGACGATGCCCGGCTTGGAGGCGTCGTGGTGGGGAGCCGCGAACGGCGGGCGGGTCAGCAGCCCTCGGTCGACGTCGAGCACCCCGGCCAGCGACTGCACCGCCATCACCTCCAGCGACTCCTCACGGGAGAGATCGGGCAGGATCGTCGGGATCCGCTCGGCGATCGAGGTCTTCCCGCAGCCCTTGGGTCCCTTGAGCAGGAGGTGGTGTCCACCGGCGGCCGCGACCTCGACCGCGTAGCGGGTCTCGGGCATGCCGCGAAGGTCGGACATGTCCATGTCGTCGAGCCTGCGGTCACCCCGCCAGCCGAGCAGGCTGCCGCCGGTGCCGGTCGCGACAGGCGGCGCGTCGGGCACCGGCTCGCCGCGCAACTCGGCGACCACCTGACCCAGCGACCGGAACCCCAGGATCTCCATCCCGGGCACCATCCGCGCCTCGGCCACCTGCGGCTCGGGCACCACCACCCGAGCGATTCCGGCGTGGGAGGCGGCGAGCACCATCGGGAGCACACCGGAGGTCGGCCGCAGCCCACCGTCGAGCGCCAGCTCCCCGATGAAGACCGTGCGTTCCAGCCCGATCGTCTCGAGCTCGCCGCCGGCCGCGAGGATCGCCAACGCCATCGCGAGGTCGTAGTGCGAGCCGCCCTTCCGCAGGTCGGCCGGCGAGAGCAGCACCGTGATCCTCTTGGTCGCGGGCCATTCGAGGTCTGAGTTGATGATCGCCATCCGGACCCGGTCGCGCCCCTCGGCCAGCACGCTGTCGGCACGGCCGACCAGCGTCACCCCCACCAGACCGGGCGAGACGTCGGCCTGCACGTCGACCAGGTGGCCGACCGCGCCCCGAAGGGCGACGCCATGAGCTCGCGCGTATCCCATCACAGGCCCCTGACGTGCTCGACCAGCGCCGAGCCACGAGGCGCGTGCATCACCGCGACCAGATCGATCCGGATCCCCGGGGCGCGCACGTCGTGCTGCTGCAGCCAGGCGATCGCCAGCCGCTTCAGCCGGTCGAGCTTCGTCTTGTCGACCGCCTCGTGCGGAGTGCCGCACCCGTCATGGCTGCGGGTCTTCACCTCGCAGACGACGAGGGTGTCGCCCTCGCGCAGGACCAGGTCGATCTCCCCATCAGCACATCGCCAGTTGCGGTCGAGCACGGTCATGCCCGCCTCGACCAGATGCCTCTCGGCGACCGATTCGCCGTAGTTTCCCAGCGCGATCCGCGCCGGCGCCGTTGAACTCATCATGGACCTCCTGCCCTTCGGCTTCGAGGTCCAGACTCATCGCGAGCACCGACAATCCGGGCTGGTTCCGGGGCGTTTGGGGATAACCCCGGATCGAGATCGCCCTGTGGACAGCAACTGGCCCAAGATCAGCCGGCCGTCAGTCCAGCGGCTGATCGATGTCGGTCGGGTTGAGCGTCTCGACGTTGACGTCCTTGAAGGTGAGCACCTTGACCGCCTTCGCGAACCGGGCCGGCCGATACATGTCCCACACCCAGACGTCGTTCATCGACACCTCGAAGTAGACGTCCCCCGAGTCCGTACGCGCCCGCACGTCGACCTGGTTGCACAGATAGAAGCGGCGGTCGGTCTCGACGACGTACTTGAAGATGCCGACCACGTCGCGATACTCGCGGTAGAGGGTCAGCTCCATCTCGGTCTCGTACTTCTCGAGATCCTCCGCGCTCATGCTTTAAGACTCTAGAGCCAACACAGGCGAAGAGCCGGGAAGACTCCACGAGCGGCGGTGATATGCCGACGGCCCCAGGCGCTCCAACGCGGCGATGTGGGCGGGCGCGGAATATCCCTTGTTGTCGGCCCACGCGTAGTCGGGATACTCCTCGTGGAGCGCGACCATCAGCGCGTCGCGCGAGGTCTTCGCCAGGATCGAGGCGGCGGCGACGGCGGCACACTTCATGTCGGCCTTGATCATCGTCGTCACCGGCGGCACCTCGACCTCCTCCACCATTTCGGAGACCTCACCGAAGAGCCCCTCCTGCACCGGCGGGGTCAGATAGTTGTGGTTGCCGTCGAGCAGCAACGCGTCGGGACGTACGTCCAGAGCACTCAACGCTCGCTGACCAGCCAGCCGCATCGCGGCCATGATCCCGACCTCGTCGATCTCGGAGGCCAGCGCGTGCCCAACGGCGGAGTCGACGGCCCAGCGGCGCACCTTCGGCGCGAGCATCTCGCGAGCCTCGGGGGTGAGCAGCTTGGAGTCGCGTACGCCCTGGGGTGCTGTGCGGGTCGCCTCGGTGATCACCACGATCCCGATCGAGACCGGCCCGCAGAGCGCGCCGCGCCCCACCTCGTCGACCGCACCGAGATGCGTGACGCCGTCGCGCAGCATGGACCGCTCGACTCGCAGGGTTGGCGCAGTGCTCACTGTGACGGCACGTCCTCGAAGCTCTCGGGCCGGTGGATCCACTTCGCCCGGTCCAGCGGCCAGCCCAGCGCGACGACCTTGCCGACCACGTTGTCCTCCGGCACCCAGGGCACCAGCGCGCAGTCGGTCTCGTTGGCCGTGCACATGTGCACGGTCGAGTCGGCCGAGTTGGCCCGGTTGTCGCCCATCACGAACAGCGACCCCTCGGGCACCGGACCGGCCTCCCAGTGGCGGTTGCCGGGCATCGGCCCGAAGCACTCGCCCTCTTTGTTGGGGCGGCCGCACTTGGTCTGGGAGGGCCGCGCGTACGGCTCGTCGATCGGGACGCCGTTGACGATCAAGCGGCCCTGCTTGTCGCAGCACTCGATGACGTCGCCCGGGACGCCGATGACACGCTTCACCAGGTGGCCGCCCTCGGGGTAGAGACCGATGACCGCGAGGGTCTTGCCGAGAATGTTGTTGGGGCCTGCCGACTCGTCGACACCGAGCCACGAGCCCGGGTCGGAGAAGACCACGACGTCGCCGCGCTTCGGCGTGCCCGAGAGCCAGTAGGACGGCTTCTCCACCAGCACCCGGTCGTCGGTCGCCACCGACGGGCCGCCCTGAAGCCCAGGCTCCATGGACTCCGAGGGGATGTAGAAGGCCTGCACGAACAGGGCCTTCACGACGATCGCGACCAGCACGGCCAGCACGACCAGGACGATGCCCTCCTGCCAGGCCGACAGGCGTGGCTTGTGCTCCTCCTCGCGGCGCGGGCCCTTGGCCGGGCGCTGCTGCTCAGAGGCCCAGCGCGGGGCCTGAGGAGAAGACGAGAACGACCGCGATCCCCCCATATCGGGCCCGTCCCAGCGGGCCTGGGGCCCGACGCCGACGGAAGGATCGCGGTCGTTCGAAGTCACGCGGTGAGTCTAGAGACTCCCTCCACAACGAGCCTCATCGACTCGCAATGCTCAGGAAACCCTCAGACCTCCCGGCTCACGCCTCGCGGCGCTCCTTGATCTTCGCCTTCTTGCCGCGCAGGTTGCGCAGGTAGTAGAGCTTCGCGCGACGGACGTCACCGCGGGTGACGACCTCGATCGTCTCGAAGATCGGGGAGTGCAGCGGGAAGGTGCGCTCGACACCCACGCCGAAGGAGACCTTGCGGACGGTGAAGGTGCGGCCGATGCCGGAACCGTGGACGCGGATCACGACGCCCTGGAAGACCTGGACGCGGGACCGGTTGCCCTCGACGACCTTGACGTGCACCTTGACGGTGTCACCGGCGCGGAACTCCGGCAGGTCTTCGCGCTTGGAGGCGTTGCCGACCTCAGCGAGTACGTTGCTCATCATTTCTCCTCACGCTCGCCACAGGCCGATCGCGGTCATCCATGCCCTGGTCAGGGCGATCTTTGGCGGTGGTCCAGCCACGCTGGCCGGCGGCGTACGGTTCCCCCTGTGGCAGGAGCCCGTCGCGACACCTCCGGGTGTCATCTTCGGAGCGTGCTTCGGCCGACTGGACCGGCCCACAAGTCTGCCACAGCGCCAGGGACCGCCGGGAATCGCGACGTGCGCGGCGCACTCGCGCTCCGTGCGAGGATGCCCCCGTGACCGACACCGACTGGCCACCGCACACCTATGTGACGCGCCCCTACAAGCAGCGGATCCCGCGCGGTCCGCGCGTGGACCGGCTGCTCCGCGAGGTCACGGTGGCGCTGCCGCCTCACATCGCCGACCTCGACCTGGCGCTGGAGCGGCCGGTGGCGGCGATGACGACCGCCAGCGCGGGCGCGCTACGCCACCTCGACCTGGTCCACGGCCGGACGATGGACGGGCTCAACCACCTGCAGCTGCGTACCGAGGCGATCGACTCCTCCAAGATCGAGCACGTCGAGGCGAGTCTGGCCGACTACGGTCGAGCCCTGCTCGGCATCGGCGCCAACTCCTCGGCGATCTCGATGGCCTCCGCGACCCAGGCGATGCAGCGGCTGATCAGCGAGGCCGACACGACCCGCAAGATCACGTCCGACGCGATCCTGCGCGCACACCGGGACCTGTTCGTACGCCATCCCGACGAGGCGGCCAACGCCGGTAGGTTCCGCGTCGTGCAGAACTGGGTCGGCGGCTCCGACTACGCGCCCCGCGACACCCTCCACGTGCCACCGCCACCCGAGACGGTCGTCGAATACATCGAGGACCTGGTCGCCTTCGCGAACCGCGACGACCTCTCCCCCATCGCCCAGGCCGCGATCGTGCACGCCCAGTTCGAGTCGATCCATCCCTTCATCGACGGCAACGGCCGGATCGGGCGGGCGCTCATCCACGCCGTGCTCCGGCGACGCCGCGCCTCCCGCCACCTGGCCGTCCCGATCGCCTCGGCGCTCGTCGCCCACCGTGACCGCTACTTCGCTGCCCTCAACGACTACCGGGCCGGCACCGCGTCCACGATCATCGCCATGCTCGCCGCCTCGACGACCATCGCGACCACGGAGTCGTGGAAGACGGCCGAGACGCTGGAGAGCATCCGGCGGGGCTGGGGCGAGGCAGCCGGCGATCCACGGCCCGGGTCGGCTGCGTACCGTCTTCTCGATCTGCTCACCGAGGAGCCCATCCTCAACGCCGAGCTGGTCACCAAGAGCCTCGGGATCGAGAACGCCACCGAGACGATCGACGAGCTGGAGCGGGCCGGGATCCTCACCCGCGCCAAGCGCACCCGCCGCTCCCCCGTGTGGGTCGCGCCGGCGGTACTGGCCGAGGTCGAGGACCTCAGCGCCCGCATCCAGCACCAGGCCAGGCAGCTTCCGTACGGCCCGCGCTGAGGGCCTGCTCCTCCAGCACGGTATGCAGCCGAAGGTGCACATCCCGCGCGGAGTT
>JALZDD010000340.1 GCA_030862715.1 Actinomycetota bacterium
CCCCCGCACCGGCCAACCCGCGCTCGCGCGTGCTCGTCGCCAGTCTCATCGGGACGACGATCGAGTTCTACGACTTCTACGCGTACGCGACCGCAGCCGTCCTCGTCTTCCCCGCCCTCTTCTTCCCCGCCGGCGACCCGACCACCGCACTCCTGGCGAGCTTCGCGGTCTTCGGCGCCGCGATGGTCGCCCGCCCCGTCGGCGCGATCTTCTTCGGCCACCTCGGCGACCGGCTCGGCCGCAAGACGACCCTGGTCATCTCGCTGCTCACCATGGGCATCGCGACCTTCCTGATCGGGGCGCTCCCGACGTACGAGACCGTCGGCTGGGTCGCGACCGCGCTGCTCGTGCTGATGCGCCTGGCCCAGGGCTTCGCGCTCGGCGGCGAGTGGAGCGGTGCCGCGCTGGTCGCGACCGAGAACGCCCCCGAGGGCAAGCGCGCGATCTTCGGTACGTTCCCGCAGCTCGGCGCGCCGCTCGGCTTCATCCTCTCCAACGGCCTGTTCCTGGCCATCGCGGCGCTGCTCTCCGCCGAAGGCGCCGACCCGACCAAGCCCTCCGACGCCTTCCTGGCGTGGGGCTGGCGGGTGCCGTTCCTCTTCTCCGCGGTCATGGTCATCGTCGGCCTGTGGGTCCGGCTGCGCCTGGTCGAGAGCGACGTGTTCACCAAGAGCCAGGACGCCGGTCTGGTCCGCAAGGTCCCGCTGGCCTCGGTCGTGCGCAACCAGGGCAAGCAGCTGGTCCTCGGCACCTTCTTCATGCTGGCGACGTACGTCCTCTTCTACCTGATGACCGCGTTCTCGCTGTCGTTCGGCACCGCCGCCAAGGACCTCCCGGTGCCCGGCCTGGGCTACGGCTACACGACGTTCGTGCTGATGCTGATCTTCGGCGTGATCTTCTTCGGCATCTTCACCATGGTCTCCGGCCCGCTGGCCGAGCGCTACGGCCGCCGCCGGCTGCTGATCGCGGTCACCCTCGGGATCATCGTCTTCGGCCTGGCCTGGGTGCCGCTGGTCAACGCCGGCACCGTCGGCGTTCTCCTCTGGCTGGTCCTCGGCTTCTCCCTGATGGGCCTCACCTTCGGACCGATGGGCGCGCTGCTGCCCGAGCTGTTCCCGACCAGCGTGCGCTACACCGGCTCCGGCATCTCCTACAACGTCGCCTCGATCCTCGGTGCCGCGGTCGCGCCGTTCATCGCGGTCGCGCTGTGGAAGCAGGCCGACGGCTCGCCCGTCCTGGTCGGCGTCTACCTCTCCGTGATGGCCATGATCACCCTGATCTCGCTGGTCATCGGCAAGGAGACCAAGGACGTGGCGCTCGAGGAGACCCCGGAGAAGGCCACGGTCTGAGCGACTAGCGTGGCGGGGTGACCGTCAGGATCCTCTCCGCCACAGACGTACGCAGCATCTTCACGCCGCAGCTCGCGCTGGAGTCCCAGCGCGAGGCGTTCACCCGACTGGGAGCCGGGGAGGCCGTCCAGCCTCCTCGGCTCCTCGTGCCTGGACCGGATGAGTCGGTCTCGTTCTGCTACTCCTCCCGGATCGCTCCCGACGCTCCCGCCGTGAGCAAGTTCGGCAGCGTCAATCCGGCCAACGCGGCGCGCGGCCTCGGCGCCGTCCACTCGGTCATCACGGTCCTCGACGCCGAGACCGGCGCACCGCGCGCGATCATCAACGGCGACAGCGTCACCGGACTGCGTACCTCTGCCGCGACCACCCTCGCCATGCAGCAGGTAGCCCCCGCCGCCCGGAGCGTGCTCGTCGTCGGCACCGGCGCCCAGGCCCGTGCCCACCTCGACGCCTTCGCCGTCACCCATCCCGACGCCGACCTCTGGGTCTTCGGCCGGAACCCGGCCGCCGCCACCGAGGTCGCCGCCGCGCACGGCGCGACCGCGAAGGCCGACCTGGAACAGGCCGTACGCAGCGCCGACATCGTCGTCCTCTGCACATCGTCCCTCACCCCGGTGATCGAGGACGCCTGGGTCACCGACGGCACCACCGTCGCCAGCGTCGGCTCCTTCGCCCCCGACCGCGTCGAGCTGCCATCGTCGCTGCTGGCACGCTCCAGGGTGGTGGTCGACTACCGCCCCTCGGCACTGACCGACTCCGGCCCCGTCGTCGAGGCCGTCGCCTCCGGGTCGATCGACCCGGACCGGATCACCGACCTCGGCGCCCTACTCACCGGCGCGTCCCGCCTGAACCGCGCCCCGACCGACATCGTCACCTACCTCACGGTGGGCGTAGGCGCCCAAGACGCAGCCGCCGCAGAGGTAATCCTGACCACAGCCGAAGAGCAAGGCATAGGCACCCAGACCGCCCTGGACTAACGGTCGAGAAGTCGATTTATGCCGTCGATAAGTCGATTTTCCGTACGCCACATCGGCGACAAAAACTGGCCTTTCACCGTCAGAAATCGACGTTTCAGCGTCAGATTTCGACTACTCGGCGCCAGATTTCGACGCTTCGGCGGCTAGGGCTGCCTGCACCACGTCCAGGAGGGGGAGGCTCGTCAGTTCGTCACGGGTCACCCATCGGACGTCGTCCGTCGTGCCGTTCTGCTCGACCACCCGCGGATCCTCGCCGTCGGGGACGGTCGCGGCGAAGATCAGGTGGACGCCGTGGAACTCCTCGTGACGACCGCTGGGGGCCGTGCCGGTGATGTTCACGTCGTGCACGTCGAGCAAGGCACCGACCTCGCAGGTCAGGCCACACTCCTCGACCACCTCGCGCATCAGCGCCTCGCGCGGCTGCTCGCCGAAGTCGACGCCGCCACCGGGCAGCGTCCACGTGCCCGAGTGGTAGCCGAGCGGTGAGATCCGGGTGAGCAGGATCGCGTCGTCGGACGGGCGGGTGATGAAGGCGTACGCAGCCAACCGCTGCATCCGCGACGGCTTGTGCACCTCGAGGGCATCGGTGACCAGCGGAGAGGTCGGAATCTCGCCGCTCGTCACCGCGGCCAGGGGCAGCCAGGCCGCCTCGGCGGTGGACCCGTCGACCTCCATCGTCTGCGGTTCCGGAGCGTCGTGGGGCACCCAGCCGTCGTAGACGATCCGGATCGCGTGGGAGTTGACCCGCCGGCCCAGCCGCCAGGCCTTGGCCTGATGGACGGAGTAGACCCGTGCCTCGATGCCGACCTCGACCGGCACCCCGGCCTCCTCGTAGACCTCGCGTACGACCGCGTCACGCGGGTCCTCGCCGTGGTCGATCCCGCCACCAGGCAGCGTCCAGCGCTCCTCCGGCGTGACCTTCTCCGAGAGCCGGCTGAGCAGGATCTCCGGCTCAGCCGCCGCACCTGCCCGGATGATGACGGCGTACGCCCCCACCCGCTGCACCTTCGGAAGCTTGCGTCGCCGCCCACTGCGGCCCCGATTCCGCGTCGCCATCAGCTGAACGGGGGTCGGGAGTCGAGAGCCAGCGAGCG
>JALZDD010000352.1 GCA_030862715.1 Actinomycetota bacterium
TCGTCTGCGCACCCGGCCTGGCCCACCGCCGGCTCACCCCCAGCAACAACGACGAGCTGCTCTTCGACGACGTGATGTGGGTCGAGAACGCCCAACGCGACCACGCCGACTTCGTGAACAAGCTGACTCAGCGCGGTGTCGAGGTCGTCGAGCTGCACGACCTGCTGGCGCAGACGCTCGCGGTCGCCGGCGCCAAGGACTGGATCCTCGACCGCAAGATCGTGCCGAACCAGGTCGGCCTCGGGCTGGTCGACGACACCCGCACATACCTGGAGTCGGTCTCGGACCGACAGCTGGCGGAGTTCCTCATCGGCGGGCTCGCGACCAACGACCTGCCCGGCGACTTCCGCTCTGCCTACGTCGGCCTCGCGCGGGAGTCGACCGGTGCCCGGGAGTATCTGATGCCGCCGCTGCCGAACACGCTCTACACCCGGGACACGACCTGTTGGCTGTACGGCGGTCTGACCATGAACCCGCTCTACTGGCCCGCCCGCAAGGACGAGACCCTCCTTTACAAGGCGATCTATCAGCACCACCCGGACTACGTCGGCTCGACCGTGTGGTGGGGCGACCCCGAGCAGGAGTGGGGGCAGGCCAGCTTCGAGGGTGGCGACGTGATGCCGGTCGGCAACGGGGTCGTACTCGTCGGCATGAGCGAGCGCACCTCTCGCCAGGCGATCACCCAGGTCGCCAAGGCGCTCTTCGAACAGGGCGCCGCGGAGAAGGTCATCGTCGCCGGGATGCCGAAGCTGCGTGCCGCCATGCACCTGGACACGGTCTTCACCTTCGTCGACCGCGACATCGTCACGCTGTATCCGACGATCATGGACGCGGTGCACACGTTCACGCTGGTGCCCTCCGACAAGGCACCCGGGGTCGAGGTGATCGACCACGGCGACGCGGCCTTCGTCGACGTCGTGGCCAAGGCGCTCGGGCTGCCCGAGATCCAGGTGATCGACACCGGCGGGGACGTCTACCAGTCCGAGCGGCAGCAGTGGGACAGCGGCAACAACGCGGTCGCGCTCGAGCCCGGCGTGGTGTTCACCTACGACCGCAACACCCTCACCAACACGCTGCTGCGCAAGGCGGGGGTCGAGGTCATCACCATCGTGGGCGCCGAGCTCGGCCGGGGCCGCGGTGGCGGGCACTGCATGACCTGCCCGATCGTCCGTGATCCAGTGGAGTTCTGAGCCATCGCGGCCGCGCTGTGACCACACAGGAGACCCCCGACGTCAGCACCGCCCGCCCCGGACGCCGCGCCTGGATCACGCGGGTCGTCCTGCTGGTCGTGGCGGTGCTCAGCACCGTCACCGTCGTACGCCTGGTCGGGCGGGTCGACTGGGACGCGGCCTGGGACGCGCTGACGCACCTCAGCTGGTGGCATTCGGTCGTACTGCTCGTCGTCGTGCTGGCTCGCCAGATACTGCTGGCCATGCCCCTGAGATTCTTCATCCGCGGCGTGACGTTCTATCGGGCCACCATCAACGACCTCGGCGCGACGCTGATGTCGCTCATCGCGCCACCGCCGAGCGACATCGCGCTGCGGGTCGCGATGTTCAAGTCGTGGGGAGTCAGTCCCGCCAAGGGTCTCGCCGGCACGGTGATGAACTCGCTGACGTTCTACATCGCGAGGTTCTCTGCCCCGCTCCTCGGATTCATCCTGCTGCTCGCCGTCGGCGAGGCGCCGTCGTTCCGGTGGCTCGAGCTGCTCAGCATCGCGGTCGCGGCCGCCATCCTCGTGACCGTTCTGATGGTCGTACGCAGCGACCGGCTCGCGCGCACCGTCGGAACCCGCGCCGGGCTGATCGTGCGCAGGTTCCGAAGGACGGTCGACCCTGATCGCTGGGCCGACGCCTGCCAGAACTTCCGTGCCGACATCGCCGAGCGGTTCCACAGCGGGTTCCCGCTGGCCGTGCTCTCCCAGGTCGGCATGATGGTCGTCGACCTCGCCGCGCTCACCCTGTGCCTTCGCTTCGTCGGCATCTCAGCTGACGATGTCAGCCTCGTGTGGATCGCGATCGCCTACCTGTTCGCGTTCCCGTTCACGGTGTTCCCGCTCTGGGGGATCGGCATCGTCGACGCACTGGTGCTCGCCGCGCTGGTCGAGGCCGGCGGGCACGAGGTCGAGGCGGCGGCGGTCGCCGGCCTGATCGTGTGGCGGGTGTTCACCGTGGGCCTGCCGGTGCTGCTCGGCGCCGTCGCCGTAGCGGTGTGGCGGCGTGAGGTCGCTGTGGCCGATGCCTCTCGGGGTGGAGCCGCACCTTCCGGGTGAGGTGGACGGACTGCTCGATGCTCCTGGCGACGGCGTGACCCCGCCCCCGCTCGGGTCACGCCGTCATCAGGAGCATCGAGAGGACTACTTCTTGAACTTGTCCTTGACGCCCTCGACGGTGTTCTTGGCCGAGGCCTTGGCCTGATCCATCTTCCCCTCGGTCTTGAGGGAGTGATTGTTCGTCGTCTTCCCAGCAACCACCTTGGCCTTGCCAAAAGCCCCCTTGGCGGCGTTCTTGGCCTTGTCGATCATGCTCATCGTCGGTCTCCTTCGGTTGTGTCGTGATGGATGGTGAGGGGTTCAGGGGCGCGGTCAGCGCACGCGCACGTTGGACTGTTGCCGAGCCTTGCCGCGCCACGGCGAGTCGACCAGGGCGTCGGTGATCGACGCGGTCGAGGCGACGGGGTCGATCCGTCCACGCAGGAGGATCACCAGTCGCGACCGGATGGTGACGACCGTTCCGGTGACGCCGGTGAGGGCGGCCATGTTTTCGAGCCTACCCCCGGCGGTATCGGCGATCGAGCGGAGATCAGCGGTTGCCGGTCGCCGCCGCCCCTGGTACGACCGGCAGCGTCCGGACCTCTTCGCCACCGCACTGGTCGCGGCCAAGCGAACCCTTGACCCGGCCGGGATCCTCAATCCCGGAATCCTCGTGTGACCCCGATCACACAAGACTGGGTTGCGGCGTATCAGAGCCTGCCGTTTTCACTCCTCGAGAGTGAGGCTTCGGTTGTCGTTCTGGAAGGTCCGGAACCCGGCGCCCACAGGGGGAATGATCATGAACAACGAAGATCTGTTCATGGCACAGTCGGGCGCCGTGCCCGATGAGCTCACGGCCGTGGCCGACTCGAAGTCGTCGGCCGAGGAGGGCTTGCTCGGCAGGGAGAACGTGGTCGGCGTCGGAGTCGGCTTCAAGATCACGGGCGGCGAGCAGACAGATACGCCGAGCGTGATGGTGCTGGTCAGCCAGAAGATGCCGACCGAGCTGGTCAGCAGCGCGGACACCATCCCGGTCACGGTCGACGGCACGCCGACCGACGTCGTCGAGGTCGGGCACCTCTTCGCCGGCGGCAGCCAGCAGCTCATGGAGACCCAGGAGGTCGACGTTCAGACCCTGGCGACCCGGATCCGTCCGGCTCGACCGGGTTTCAGCGTCGGGCACTACAAGATCACCGCGGGGACGATCGGCGCGGTCGCGTACGACCTGCGCACCTTCCCGGGGATTCCACCGCGCTACTACATCCTGAGCAACAACCACGTGCTCGCGAACTCCAACGACGCCAGCATCGGCGACCCGATCCTGCAGCCCGGCCCGTTCGACGGTGGAACTGCGCCGGCGGACGTGATCGGCCGGCTGGCCCGGTTCGTGCCGATCAGGTTCGACGGCACGTGCAACCACGTGGACGCCGCGATCGCGGAGGTGCCGTTCCACGTGATCGACCGCGACATCTACTGGAACGGCTACCCGGCCACCGCCGCCAAGGCCGCAACCGTCGGGATGGTCCTCAAGAAGACCGGCCGCACCACCAACTTCACCACCGGCCGGGTCACCGCGATCGCGGCGACGGTGAACGTCAACTACGGCGGTGGGAAGGTCGCGAAGTTCTGCAACCAGATCATCACGACCAACATGTCAGCCGGAGGCGACTCCGGCTCGATGGTGCTCGACCTTGAGAACAACCCGGTCGGGCTGCTCTTCGCGGGATCGAGCGTGGCGACGATCCTCAACCCGATCGCGCTGGTCCAGCTCGCCCTTCAGGTGCGTGTCTGGCCGTGATCGGCTGAACGGGCCCGGAGACGCTGTCAGCCCTCGGTTCTGAAGGCGTCTCCGGTCTCCACCCGCACCGGCAGGCCCTCGCACTCCTGCGGCAGGGACCGCACCGCCGCCGAGGCCGGGTCGAGGGCGTAGACCACCACCGCCGGTCCCCCATCCTCGGCGGCACCGATCGCGACACCCGCGATGCCCTCCCCGATCCACTTCTCGGCGATCGTCAGCGCTCGCCGTGACCGCTCATCGAGGGATGGGATCTCGGCGTTCAGGTCGTCGTCCGCGCTCATGCCTCCAGGCTACGCCTGCTACCCGGCGGTTCGCGCCCAAGAGCTCGGGGGTCTGGCCGTGCTGGCGGCGGAAGGCACGGCCGAACGTACCGACCTCGCTGAACCCGCGGGCATGGCTGGCGTCGGAGACCGCGGCCCCGCGGGCGAGCAGTGCCGGGTCGAGCAACGCAAGGGTCGAAAGTCCCGCCCCAATATTGGGTAGGTAAAGAGAACTCCCGCAACCCGCTGAGACAGCGCCGGGAGACCCTCCTCTCACAGGCCTCGCCGAGGCGGCCCACGCGCCGCACTTGCTCCTCGGTTTCAAGAGGTCCCCACCATCCACCCGAGATCGGCCCAGGCCGACCGCGACGGGCATCCCTGTCCGCCCGCCCGGTCTCGGGTACCTCCGCCCTGCCTGCTCACCACAGGCACGGACCACAACAACCCATGAAGGAACCGACCCATGAACGTGCACAGCTCCACCAAGATCGGCCTCGCGGCTGTAGCCGTTGCCGGAGTCGCCACGGTCGTGGCAGCCCCGGGGGCTCAGGCCGCGCAGGACTGCAAGACGACCACCGTGACCTCTCAGGTCAAGGTCGCCGACGAGAAGAAGACCACCAAGGTCACGCCTGCGGTCACGCACGTGGAGCACACCGACGCGGTGTCCCACGAGGAGTCCCGCTTCTCGAAGGTGGTCAAGGGTGCGAGCCACGAGGCTGTCACCGAGGATCAGTTCCGCAACTCGGTCTACACCCGGACCTACACGCCCGGCACCGACGCGGTGACCGAGACCATCGAACACCCGGCTGAGACCCACACGGTCGAGCACCCGGCCGAGACGCATGTCGTCCACCACGAGGCGATCACCCACGAGGAGACTCGGGTCACGGACCGTGGCTACGCCTACAGGCAGAAGGAGACCGGCAAGGTCCGCTACCGGAACACGCCGGACTGGAACGGCGAGGACGAGCACGGCGACCTGGGCTGGGTCCGCTTCGCTGAGGGCGACCTGACCGAGACCGTCACCGTCGTGGACGAGGAGGCGTGGGACGAGACGGTCGTGGACAA
>JALZDD010000362.1 GCA_030862715.1 Actinomycetota bacterium
GCGAATTGGCCCCGCGGGCGGCGTACATAACAAGATGACACCGCGGATAGGATTTCCGCAGATCCCCTAGCACCGAGGCCCGGCAGCCGGCCGGGCTCGCAACGAGCAGAGAGCATTCATCGTGGCAAAGCCGCCAGCATCGACCCTTGACCTCGTCGTCTCCCTCGCCAAGCGGCGCGGATTCGTCTTCCCCAGCGGCGAGATCTACGGCGGCACCCGGAGTGCCTGGGACTACGGCCCCCTCGGTGTCGAGCTCAAGGAGAACATCAAGCGCCAGTGGTGGAAGGCGATGGTCCAGCAGCGCGACGACGTCGTGGGCCTCGACTCGAGCATCATTCTGCCGCGCCAGACCTGGGTCGCCTCCGGCCACGTCGAGACCTTCAACGACCCGCTGGTCGAGTGCCAGTCCTGCCACAAGCGCTACCGCTTCGACCACCTCCAGGAGGAGTACGCGGAGAAGAAGGGCATCGACGACCCCGACTCCGTCGTCATCAACGAGGTCGTCGCCTGCCCGAACTGCGGCACCCGTGGCGCCTGGACCGAGCCGCGCGAGTTCTCCGGCATGCTCAAGACCCACCTCGGTGTCCTCGAGGACGAGTCGGGCCTCCACTACCTGCGTCCGGAGACCGCGCAGGGCATCTTCGTGAACTTCGCCAACGTGGTCACCTCGACCCGCCAGAAGCCCCCGTTCGGCATCGCCCAGACCGGGAAGAGCTTCCGCAACGAGATCACGCCGGGCAACTTCATCTTCCGCACCCGCGAGTTCGAGCAGATGGAGATGGAGTTCTTCGTCAAGCCGGGCGAGGACGAGGAGTGGCACCAGTACTGGATCGACGAGCGCACCCGGTGGTACACCGGCCTCGGCATCAACCCCGACAACCTGCGCCACTACGAGCACGCCAAGGACAAGCTGAGCCACTACTCCAAGCGCACCGTCGACATCGAGTACCGCTTCAACTTCCCCGGTAGCGAGTGGGGCGAGCTCGAGGGCATCGCCAACCGCACCGACTTCGACCTCGGCACCCACATGAAGCACTCCGGCCAGGACCTGCAGTACTTCGACCAGGCCAACAACGAGCGCTACCTGCCCTACGTCATCGAGCCCGCGGCCGGTCTGACCCGCGCGCTGATGACCTTCCTCGTCGACGCGTACGCCGAGGAGGAAGCGCCCAACGCAAAGGGTGGTGTCGACAAGCGGGTCGTGCTCCGTCTCGACCACCGGGTCGCGCCGGTCAAGATCGCCGTGCTCCCACTCAGCCGCAACGAGGCGCTCTCGCCGAAGGCGAAGGCGCTCTCGGCCGAGCTGCGCGCCAACTGGGCCGTCGACTTCGACGACTCCCAGTCGATCGGCAAGCGCTACCGCCGCCAGGACGAGATCGGTACGCCGTACTGCGTCACCGTCGACTTCGACACCCTCGACGACAATGCGGTCACCATCCGCGAGCGCGACACGATGAAGCAGGAGCGCATCCCGCTCGAGGGCGTGAGCCGCTACTTCGCCGAGCGTCTGATCGGCGCCTGAGCAACACCCGTTACCGCGTCGTAAACGTCGCAAAGGGCGTCCTGCCGCATGATTCCAAGACTCGTGCGGCAGGATGTCCCCATGCAACGAGCGGGGTCTGTACTTGCCGCATCCGTCACGGGTGCGGTCATGGCCATGTCAGTGATGGGGTGCAGCGGCACCGCGCCGAGGACGAACGCGCCCAAGCCGTCCGAGAGCGTGTCCGCCTCTCCCTCCGCATCGGCCTCGGCGTCGGCATCGCCCTCCGCCGGGGCGCTCACCGAGCCCGGCGCCGACCGCAGGCTCGGTGAGACCGCGACCGTCGAGTGGGTGCCCAAGGAGGGTGTCGACGGCAAGCTCTCGATCACCATCACCAGGCTCGAGTCGACCTCCTACAAGCAGACCTTCTCTGGTTGGAAGCTCGACGAGGCGACGCTGGCGCGCGCTCCCTACTTCGTACGCGCCACCATCGAGAACGACGGCAAGACCGACCTCGGCGGCTACGACGTACCGCTGTGGGGTCTCGACGACCAGGGCAGCCTGGTCGAGGCGGCCGCGTTCAAGGAGCCGTTCAAGCCCTGCGACGGCAAGGCGTTCCCCAAGCCGTTCGCGCCGGGCGCCAGCGTCAACGCCTGCCTGGTCATGCT
>JALZDD010000379.1 GCA_030862715.1 Actinomycetota bacterium
ATGCCGGCACCCTGTTGGGCCGCTCGCTGCGGCACATCACCCGCAGCCCGGACACGATCATCACCACCGCGCTCACGCCGATCGCGATGATGCTGCTCTTCGTCTACGTGCTGGGCGGCGCGATCCGTACCGGTACCGACAACTACGTCAACTATGTGCTCCCCGGGATCATGGTCATGGCGATCGCCTCGGGTATCGCGTACACCGCGCTTCGGCTCTTCACCGACATGAAGAGCGGCATCTTCGAGAGGTTCCAGTCGATGCCGATCGCCCGCTCAGCGGTGCTGTGGGCGCATGTCGGCACCTCGATGGTGGCCAACATGCTGACCATGGCCATCATCCTGGGCGTCGCGTTCGCGATGGGGTTCCGCACCTCGGCGGACCTGAGCGCCTGGCTCGCGGTCGCCGGCATCCTGGCACTGCTCACCCTGGCGCTGACCTGGCTCGCGGTCATCCCCGGGCTGGCGGCACAGACCATGGAGGGGGCCACCGGGTTCTCCTACCCGCTGATCTTCCTGCCGTTCATCAGCTCGGCGTTCGCGCCGACGGAGACGATGCCCGGTCCGGTGCGCGCCTTCGCCGAGAACCAGCCGGTCACCTCGATCGTCAACACCATCCAGGCGCTCTTCGCGGGGCAACCTGTCGGTGACGACATCTGGGTAGCGCTGGCCTGGTGCGTGGGCATCCTGGTCGTCTCGTACGGCTTCGCGATGGCTGTCTACAGGCGCAAGATCAGTTGACCGCTTCAGTGGCGGCGAAGAGCCGATCTACCCCTTCCTGTGGTAGGTCGGCTGCTCGCCGTTCCTGAGGTTGCCCCGGTAGAAGCCCGTACGCAGCTCGTAGGTGTATTCGTCGAGCTCGGGCATCCCGACGTCGGCGGCGTACGCGATCTCGGCCTCCGCGTCGTAGGGAACCCGGACCCACTGGATGCCGAACGGCGCCTCCTGGTCGCTGTCCATCACGCCCTCGAGGATGACGTAGACCGGGGTCGGGTCGCTCATGCAGTTGCCGACGCTGCCGGTGTTGAAGACGGTGCGGCGGTCCCGGTCGGTCTCGTAGTAGGGATCATGGGTGTCGGCGTAGCCGACCATGTCCGGCTCCGGGACGTCGAGGCCGGTCGCCTCGGTGTTCTTGAACAGGTCCAGGAACTCCTGCTCATCATGGTCGAACCTGACCCGGCGGTGGACCGTCTCCTCGGAGGCGTGGAAGAGCCTGATGCGGCGGCCGCTCATCGTGAAGTCGTGGGAGAACGGGAGTGTACGCAGCCACTCGGCCTGCTCCCACGCCTGCAGCCGCCACCACATCAACCCGACCGACTCGCGGCCGAAGTCGGGCTCGGGGGTGAGCAGGAAGTCCTCCCAGTTGCCGAGGATGTTGACCTCGCATCGTTCTCGGCAGATCTCTGCTACTTCTCGACCTCGCGGGCCCTTGCCGACGTAGTCGCCCAGGTTGAAGATCCGGGTGATTCCTCTTGCTTCGATGTCTGCGAGGACGGCTTCTAGGGCGGTCAGGTTGCCGTGTACGTCCGAGATCAGCGCTATGCGCTCTGGGGTCATGGGCGCAGGCTATGCGATGGCTGGGAGACTGGCCTGGTGAGGATTCTGGTGACGGGCGGCGTGCGGTCGGGGAAGTCGCGGCATGCTGAGTCGTTGCTCGCGGCCGCGCCATCGGTGGCGTACGTCGCACCGGGGCCGACGGTCGAGGAGGAGCCGGATCCTGACTGGGCTGCTCGGCTGGCTTCGCATCGGGCTAGGCGACCGGAGGGGTGGCGTACGGTCGAGTCGCGGGATCTCGCTGGGGCGCTGAGCGACGGGCTGGCTGCGGGCGATGCGGTGATGGTCGACTGTTTGGGTACCTGGCTCACGGCCGTCATGGATTCCCGCGAACTGTGGGGGGCCACCTCGGAGGAGGCGACCGCGGCGGTTTCGGCGCTCGTTGAGGACGCGGCCGCAGTGTTGGAGCAGCAGAAGGGCGACGTGGTGTTGGTGACCAACGAGGTCGGGCTCGGGGTCGTGCCGGCCCATCGCTCGGGGCGACTGTTCCGCGACCTGCTGGGGCTGGTCAACCAGCAGCTGGCCGCAGTGTGCGACGAGGTGCATCTCGTCATCGCAGGGCGGGTCCTGAAGCTCTAGCCGGTGCTCAGGGTGACCAGGATGGTCGCCAGCGCTGCCTCGACGGCCGCACCGAAGACGTCGCCCGTCACTCCCCCGAACCGCTTGACGGCCCGGACCAGGACCACCGCGACAACCAGTGCCGCGAGCACGGCGGCCGCTGCACCCCGCCACCAGCCGATGCCGGCCCACCAAGCGGCCGCTGCCAGCGCGGCGCCCGACGCCAACCAGACAACAGCGGCGAGGAGTGGCGAGACGGTCTGGGTGAACGTGCGCCCCAGACCGTCCTGGCGGGCGGGCCGCACGCCGCGTACGCAGCACAGGGACAGTGCCGCGCGCGACGCGCAGACCGCGACGAGGACGAGAAGAGCCAGGCGCACGCCGCCTTCACCCGCCAGCACGGAGGCAAGCGCCGCCACTTGGAGACCGAGGACGAGGACGATCGCGGTTACGCCGGCGGGGCCCGAGGTGCCGGTCTTCATGACCGCCAGCGAGCGCTCGCGGTCGTAGGAGGCGGCCATGCCGTCGACTGTGTCGGCGAGACCGTCGAGATGGAGCGCGCGGTTGCCTGCGACCACGACGCCGATGGCGAGCAGGGCGGTGACCAGGTGCGGTAGGCCGACGAGCTGCCCCAGGAGTGCGATAGCGGCAGCCCCCAGTGCGAGCGGCAATGCAGCCAACGGCGCCACGACCATCGCGACCGCGGCGCGGCGGCGATCTACGTGCTCGGGAGGAGGCACGGGCATCGCGGTCAGCGTGCCGACCGCGAGACGCCAGGCGTCCCGCACGAGCATCAGGCAGGGTCTCCTGGAGCGAGCTCGGAGAGCAGGGCGACGTCGCGCAGCAGTGCGACGGCGCTGCGTACGACCGGCACGGCGGCGACGGCGCCGGAGCCTTCACCGAGGCGCAGATCGAGGTCGAGCAGCGGCTCGAGGCCGAGCTTCTCCAGGGCCATGGACTGGGCGGGCTCGGTGGAGCGGTGGCCGGCGGCGTACCACGTCGCGGCACCGGGCTCGATCCGGTCGGCGGTGAGGGCACAGGCGACGCTCATCAGGCCGTCGAGAAGGACCGGCGTGCCGCTGCGGGCGGCCTCGAGAAGGTAGCCGGTCGTCGCGGCCAAGTCGGCGCTGCCGAGCGCGGCGAGGGTTTCGATCGGGTCGCCGGCACGCTCGCCCGCACGGTCGAGGGCCGCGGTGATGACGTCGGTCTTGGTCCGCAGCGCGTCGTCGCCGATGCCGGTGCCTCGACCGGTGACCTCGCTCGCGGGCAGCCCGAGCCCGGCGGCCACCATCGCGGCCGCGGGCGTGGTGTTGCCGATGCCCATGTCGCCGCTGATCAGCAGCTGCGCGCCGGCGGCGATCTCCTCGCGCGCGACCGCGGCGCCCGCCCCCAGCGCGGCCCGGGTCTCCTCGGCGCTCAGCGCGTCCTCGAGGTGGATCGCGCCGCTCCCCCGCCGGATCTTGTGCTGGGTCAGCGCCTCTCGGGTCGTCGCGTCGAGGTCCTCGAACTCCTCGTCGACGCCGAGGTCGAGCACCCGGACCTGGACGCCGTGCGCCTTCGCGAGCGCGCTGACTCCGGCCCGTCCGCCCAGGAACGTACGCACCATCGCGCCCGTGATCGCCGGCGGGAACGCCGAGACCCCGTGCTGGGCGACGCCGTGGTCACCGGCGAAGATCACCAGTCGTACGTTCTCGACCGGTCGCGGCGGCACCTCGCCCTGGCACGCGGCCACCCAGACCGCCAACTCTCCCAGGCGGCCCAGGGCACCCGGCGGCGTCGCCAGCGCGCCCAGCCGCTCGGCTGCCTGGTTGCGTACGTTGTCGTCTGGGGTCCGGATCGTCACCTCGGCAAGGTACCCCACGGCGTAACCGCCCGGCTCCGCTGGTCGAGGGCCACTTCGTTCAGACCCTCGGATGAGCGAGCGTGTCGAAACCAACACAGTTTCCATCGCGCTCGAATCGACTGTGTTGGTCTCGACACGCCTCCGCCGAGCGGCTCCGGCGGCTCGACCAGCGGGCGGCTACGGAAGGGCGCGGGAGACGCCCTGGGCGGCGACCTTGAGGGCGGAGACGAGGCGGAGGCGGTTGCGGCGGAGGTCGGAGACGACGATGCCGAGGGAGCCGACGACGCCGGAGCCGGTGGTGATCGGGACCGCGACCGAGCAGGCGCCGAGGGTCATCTCCTCGGCGGTGGTCGCGTAGCCCTCGGTGATCACCCGGTCGAGCTGGCGCCGCAGCAGGCCGGGGGTGGTGATGGTGTGGCGGGTGAACGGTCTGAGCGGGCCGCTCAGCACCCGGGTGCGTACGTCCTCGGGCGCGTGGGCCAGGAGCACCTTGCCGACGCCGGTGGAGTACATCGGCAGGCGCGAGCCGACCGAGGAGACGATGGGTACGTTGCGGGTGCCGCGGAGCGTCTCGAGGTAGAGCACATGGTCGTCCTCGCGAACGGCCAGGTGGACCGTCTCCAGCGTCGCGCCGTAGAGGTCGTGGAGGAAAGGGGCCGCGACCGAGCGCAGGTCGGTGGCTACCGGAGCGAGCAGGCCGGCGTCCCAGAGCCGGCGGCCGACGGCGTACGTCCCATCCTCGTCCCGCACCAACGCACCCCACTCGACCAGCTCGGCGACCAGCCGGTGGGCGGTCGGTAGGGAGAGGTCCGCGCGGGCGGCGAGCTCGCTCAGGGTGAGTCGGCGATGACCGGCGTCGAAGGCGCCGATGAGACCGAGCACGCGGGAGGCGACCGTACGGCCTCCGCTGCCTCCTGCCATCTCGTCCACCTCTTTCGCTCAGCGGAAGTCCATGCTTTCATCGTACGCCTCCGGCACCTAGCGTTCGGACCGTGACAGCGCCCACCAAGAAGCCAGTCGAGACCCAGGCGGACCTCTCGGCCGAGATCAAGAAGATCGAGGCCGACTCAGCGGGTCAGAACGTACGTCAGCCGCTGCTGGACTACCCGCCCTACCGGTCCAGCATCCTGCGCCACCCCACCAAGGACCCGCGCCATGCTGACCCCGAGACCATCGAGCTGTGGGCTCCATGCTTCGGGAACTCCGACGTGGACCCGCTCGAGGCCGACCTGACCATCGCTGGCAGCAACGAGCCGATCGGCGAGCGGATCACGGTCAGCGGCCGCGTGACCGACGGCGAGGGGCGCCCCATGCGCAACCAGCTCGTCGAGATCTGGCAGGCCAACTCGGCGGGCCGCTACATCCACAAGCGCGAGCAGCACCCGGCGCCGCTCGACCCCAACTTCACCGGCGTCGGCCGTTGCATCACCGATTCCGAGGGGCGCTACCGGTTCCAGACGATCAAGCCCGGCCCGTACCCGTGGGGCAACCACATCAACGCCTGGCGTCCGGCGCACATCCACTTCTCGCTCTTCGGTCGCGCGTTCACGCAGCGGTTGATCACGCAGATGTACTTCCCCAGCGACCCGCTCTTCGCGCTCGACCCGATCTACCAGTCGATCACGGACCAGAAGGCTCGTGATGCCCTGGTGGCGACGTACGACCACGACCTCTCCACCCCCGAATACTCGATGGGCTACAGCTGGGACATCGTCCTGACCGGCCCGAGCCGCACCTGGACCGAGCCCGAGGAGGGCGACCTGTGACCATCCCGACGCCAGGCCAGACGATCGGCCCGTTCTTCGGCTACGCGCTCCCCTACGAGGGCGACGCCGACCTGGTCCCGCCCGGCAGCCCCGGCTCGATCCGGCTGCACGGCTGGGTCTACGACGGCGCCGGCAACCCGATCCCCGACGCGCTCCTCGAGATCTGGCAGACCGATGCCGAGGGCAACGTCCCGCAGGCCGAGGGGTCGCTGCACCGCGATGGCTGGACCTTCACCGGCTGGGGCCGCGCCGACACCGACCTGAACGGGCACTACACCTTCTCGACGGTGCTTCCCGGTCCGTCCGCGGAGGGCGCAGCGCCGTTCTTCGCACTCACCGTGTTCGCCCGCGGTCTGCTCGACAAGCTGCACACCCGGATCTACCTGCCCGAGCACCCCGCCAACGCCGGCGACCCCCTGCTGGTGTCGCTGTCCGAGGACGAGCGTGCGACGCTGGTGGCAACTGCGGACGCAACCGGCTTGCGATTCGACATCCACCTGCAGGGCGACCGCGAGACCACCTTTCTCACCTACGACTGAGGAGTCGAATGTCGCTGCTGTGGCCAGGCGAGGAGCGCGCCGGGGATCTCTTCTCCGAGGCGGCCTACCTCGCCGCGATGGTGCGGGTCGAGGAGGCCTGGCTGACCGCGATCGCGTCCTCCGGGATCGCCCCGGAGGAAGCAGGTACGCCGCTGGCCGGCCTGGTCTCCGCGGACGATGTCCCGGCGCTTGCCGAGGGTGCGGAGGCCGGGGGCAATCCGGTGATCGGCCTGGTGAAGCTGCTGCGTGGCCGGCTCGACGGTGAGGCCGCCCGATGGCTCCATAAGGGCCTGACCAGCCAGGACGTGGTCGACACCGCGCTGGTTCTCTGTCTCGCCGACGTGCTCGACCGGGTCGAGGACGAGCTCGCCGCGCAGGCCGCTTCGCTGGTCGGTCTCGCCCGGGACCACCGCGCCACGGTGATGTCCGGCCGCACCCTGACCCAGCACGCGGTGCCGATCACCTTCGGTCTCAAGGCCGCGACCTGGCTCTCCGGGGTGATCGATGCCGCCGAGGCCCTCCGCCGGACGCGTACGTCACTGCCCGCCCAGATCGGCGGCGCGGCCGGCACCCTGGCGGCTATCGTCGGCCTGGCCCGGCTCCGCGGTCTCGGCGATCCCGTCGCCGCCGCACAAGAGGCGGCCACGACCACGGCGACCACTCTCGGACTGACCCCCCGAACCCCCTGGCACACCAACCGCGCCCCGCTGACCGCGGCCGCCGACGCGCTGGTCACCGCGGCCGACGCCTGGGGCCGGATCGCCACCGACGTCACCCTGCTGACCCGTCCTGAGATCGGCGAGCTCGCCGAGCCGGCCGGCGAGGGGCGCGGCGGTTCCTCGACCATGCCGCACAAGTCCAACCCGGTGCTCTCGGTCCTCGTCCGCCGCCACGCACTCGCCGCTCCCCCGCTGGCCTCGACCCTCCACACCGCCGCGGCGACCTACGTCGACGAGCGTCCCGACGGCGCCTGGCACGTCGAGTGGGAGACCCTGCAGACCCTCGCCCGCCGCAGCGTCGTCGCCGCCTCGCAGACCACCGAGCTTCTCGCCGGGCTCCGCGTCGACGCGGCCCGGATGCGTGCCACCGCCGAAGCCGCCGGAGCGGACCTGCTGGCCGAGCAGCGCTCGCTGACCGGGTTCGTCGGTGGTGAGATCCTTGCCGGGACCAAGGCCGCCGCAGGGCTCGACGACTATCTCGGCGCCGCCGACACCCTCATCGACACCACCGTTGCCCGCGCCCACGAAATCTGGAAGGACCTTTCATGACGCCGAGGATCACCCCTGTCGAGCTGGCCGGAGACCCGAGCAAGCCGCTCCTGGTCGTCGGCCCGTCCCTCGGCACCTCGGTGACCGCGCTCTGGGCCGCCACCGC
>JALZDD010000390.1 GCA_030862715.1 Actinomycetota bacterium
ACAAGGACGTCTCGATTCCCAATGGCGTCCCGTACGTCTCTGCTGGCAGCGAGATGGTTTACGGCATGGGCCAGCGCAAGGGCATCTGGGGTCTTGAAGGCATGGATCTCGACACCGGCGAATCCACCCTGTGGATTCCCAGTGGCCGGGGCCCGACGAGGCAGTCGATGTACAGCGTCGTAAACATTGACGACAACGGCAACGCCTGGACCGGCGGCCTCGGCGGTTACACGCAGTTTGGCGTCCTCCCGCCGTCCCCCGCCGGGTAACTGCGGGCACGAACAACCCGAGTATCGATCACGTCGCTTCGAACAGTAAGGGGTCGAGTTGAAGGTTGGGTTCCGCGGCCGCCGAGGCGGTGAGGAGAACAGGAGTGGCCGCGGTGATCAGTCGCACCAGTTGGCCGCGGGTGATGGTGTGCAGCGTGAGCCACTCGAGGACGACGCCCTCGACGAAGCTGAGCCAGCCTTCGATGGCGACTCCAAACGCGGGGGGCTCAGGCTGGCCAGGGAATGCCACCTGCGCCATGGCTTGGCGCCACTGAGCGCGAAGTTCGGCGGCGAACTGCCGGGCGTCTGGGTCGGTTCCGAGTCCGCCCGCGACGATCATGCGGTAGCCGGCCGGGCTGTTCTCGGCGAAGTCGAGATAGGCCTTCAGGACGCGGGAAAGGGCCCGCATAGGGACATCGCCCGGTTCCAACTGGACCTCGGGCAGCAGTTGCGCGCAATGGTGCTCGATGACGGCGAGATAGCAGCCGCGCTTCGACTGGAAATAGTAGTGAAGGAGGCCCTTTGCGACGTGGGCTTCGGCAGCGATGTCCTTCATGGAGACCTCATCGAACGGCCGTGCGGCAAAGCAGCGAGCGGCCGCTTCGAGCAGCTGCTCGCGGCGGCCGGTGTCACGCTGTCGTCGTTGTGGCATGGTGCTCATCCTCGGATCCTAGTCCTAGCTGTACCCGGCCATCAGGTTGGTAGCAGGCGGTTGATCGGTGGTTTGCCTCCGAGTGCGCTGTGGCGGCGTTCAGTGTTGTAGTGCCCGATCCAGGGTGCAAGGGCGGCGGCTCGGGCGTCGTTGCTGGTGAAGGTTTGCCGGTAGGCCCACTCGGTTTGCAGGGTGCGGTTGAGGCGCTCGACCTTGCCGTTCTGCCATGGGCGGTGGGGCCGGATGAACTTGTGCTTGGCGCCTAGTGCCGTGATTGCGTTGGCGAGGTCACGGGATCGTCGGTAGCTGAGGTGGTTGTCGGTGAGGACCCGTTCGATCCGGCCGATCCGTGCTCGGCGAAGTAGCCGGCCGCCCGGGTCATGAACGCTGCGCAGGTGGGGCCCTTCTCGTCGGGAAGGATCTCGGAATAGGCCAGCCGGGAGTGGTCATCGACCAGTGAGTGGACGTAGTCGTAGCCGTTGCCCGGCCGCGGACCTCTTCGCTGCGGCCGTGGGCGCGCCAGCCGCCACCGTTGGGATCTTGCCGAGTTTCTTGACGTCCATGTGGACCAGCTCGCCCGGCTGTCGTGTTCGTACCGCCTGCTGGTTGCTTGCCAGGCGCGGACCTCGCCGGTGATCGGGTCGCACTGGCCAGGTAGGCCACCTCGTGGCGGCGCAGGATCCGCGAGACCGTGCGGGGTGGGATGCCGAGCTCAGGTCCGGTCCAGTCCTGCCCGCGACGCTCCCGACGGCGTAGTTCCAGCACCCGCTTCTCGACCACGTGGCTGGTCCGAGTCGGTCGGACTGGTACGGGGACGCGAGGATCTGGTGTGAAGGCCGGGATCGCCTTCGGTGGCGTAGCGGTCGATCCAGGTCTTCACGCACTTGCGTGAGACACCCATCGCCGTAGCGATGTGAGCCTGTTTCCAGCCCACCTGATGACGCTGGACGATGAGTCGACGAGCATGAACGTTCAGCCGGGCACTACCGTGGAACACGAGAACCTCCGGGTGGAAGTGGGCCTTAGACAAGCCGCATCCCAACCGGAGGTTCTCCTTCGTTCAACCAGGCACGCCGCTACCAACGTCCTGGCCGAATACACCTAGCGCCTCACATCCATGTGCTCGCGACAGGATGATCCGTGCCCAGATGGAAAGTGTCCGCGAACCGGTGTCTGGGTTGGGATCAGCTCGCGGCGATGCGGATGCCTTTTCGGGCGGAGGGCGGTTGGGAGGTGTCGAGGTGGAGTGGCTCGGTCTTGGCCTTGGCAAGCGCGATTGGGCGCTGGTGAAGCATGGCGATCTCGCGGGCATTACGGGCGGGTGTGGCAACCGCTTCGGTCACTGCCATAGCCGAGGGGTTTCTTGGTCGGGGCCAGGCAGTTGAGCAGGTCGTTGACCCATCGCCAGAGGTTGACGTTCGGGGGGTTGACTTTCGGCCAATTATTCAGGACCCTGAGAACTCGGCAATTTGGCCGAAAGTCAAACCTCGAACGAGAGGGTTGGGTCCTCCGATGGGACGTCGAGTGTTGCGCGGTCGACGAGTTGTCTTGACGCTCGCGGCGCCGTCTGCGCGGAGTGGGAGTCCGACCGCGTGGCGGCCGCGAACTGTCCGCATAGGCGCGCGAGACAGGGCCCGGAGGTGAAACCATGATCGAGCACAAGAAGACGTTCTGCGGGATCTGCGAGGCGTCGTGCGGTCTTGTTGCCACCGTCGACGGCGACCGCGTCGTCCAGCTGCGCCCGGACCCCGACCACCCCTCGTCGCGCGGATTCGCTTGTTCCAAGGGGGTGCAGTTCGATGCGGTCGTCAGCGACCCCGATAGGGTGCTGCACCCGCTGCGGCGGCTACCGGACGGCACCTTCCAGCGCGCGAGTTGGGAGCAGGCACTCGACGACATCGGACGGCGGCTGCGCGCGGTCCAGCGCGAGCACGGCAACGAGGCGATCGGGGTGGTGTGGGGCAATCCGATCGCCTGGAACTACTCGGCCACCGTCGCGGTAATGGGGCTGGCAGCGGCGCTGAAGACCAAGCATCACTACGGCTCCGCATCGATCGACGTCAACAACTACTGGGTCGCGGCGGACATGATGTACGGCGACCTCACGGTCAATCCGCTGCCGGACTTCGCCGCGACCGACTTCGCGCTGATCGTCGGCGCCAACCCCGTCGTCTCGCACGGCAGCC